>CAZTSL010000074.1:4228-24230 GCA_964616915.1 uncultured bacterium | reverse complement strand
GAGAAACTGATCGAACAGGGAAGACGCGAAGGGGAGATCAAAGGAAAGATCGAAGGAAAGATCGAAGGAAAGATCGAAGGAAAGATCGAAGGAAAGATCGAAGGAAAGATCGAAGAATTGATCGAAATGTTGCAGTGGACCCATCCGGATCTCGCCGAACGATTCGAAGGAAAGATCGAGGCTTGCCGTTCCATCGAGGAGATCGAGGCCGTCAAGGCGGAGATCCGCCGGGAGATCGAAGGGGCAAGGGGGGAGAAGTAGGCGATAGGGAGGAAAACGCCCTCGCTCCCAAGGAGACACCCCCTTCGCGCGAGTCGAGTGCAAAGTCGGTCGGGGCGGCTTTCGAACGCGTCCCGACTTCGTAACGATACGGCTCCCGACGCCGCACGCTGGTGACGTGCGCCCGATGCGGTGCAGCGGTTGATTCTCCCCTCTCCCTGTGATAGGCTTCGGCATCCTTCGTCCCTCGCCTCGGAAAGGGTCCGTCATCATCCGTGCAAGGCGATTCGAGATGAAACTGCGTTCGATCGTGCTCTGGCTCCTGCTGCTGATCTCTGCGCGTCCCGGAAACCTCCCGGCCCAGGAAGCCTCCGCCGGGGATGGCACGGATCTCCTTGGAATGGCAGAGAGCGATCCTACAGCCGGCAGGGGAGGCCTCCACCTCCCCTTCTCGATCCAGGGGTATCTGCGCAGCGATTTCCGGGCGTCCCTGGAAGACCCCTACACGTTCGAGCGCAACGACAACATCCTCAATACGGCGCTCCATTTCGACGGCGGGGAGAAGATCGGGGCGCGGGCGAGTTTCGAGATCGTCTACTCCGGCTTCTCCCGGGTGGAGGAGATCAACGACCTCGCGTTACGGGAGCGGGTCGATCCCTTCCGGATCGAGTCGGAGGAACTCTACCTCGATCTCTACGGATGGCCTTTCTCCTGGCTCGACCTTCGGATCGGCAAGCAGACGCTCGTGTGGGGGACGGCGGACCAGTTCAACCCCACGGACAACCTCAACCCCGACGATTTCGAGGATCCCCTCGAGTTCGGGAAGAACATCGCCAACAACATGATCCGCGCCGATGCCTACTTCGGGGAGAACACGCTCACGCTCGTGGTCGTGCCGGTCTTCAAGCCCGCGCAGATTCCGCCGACCACGCCGGAGATCTTCCAGGCCTCGCCGCAGGGCGCGCAGATCATCGATGTGACCTTTGCCAATGCGCTGGCGCTCTTCCCCCAGGAGGTGCAGGAACTCGCCGCGGAGAGCCTTCACGTCACCTTTGCGGAGGATGCCGACTTCGACCTCCAGCTCCGGCCGCTCCTGCCCGAACCCTCCCTTGGGAACGCGATGTTCGGGGCGCGCTTCCAGAGCCGGATCGGGAACGTGGATGGCTCGCTGAGCTACTTCTACGGCCGGGACGATCTCCCCTTTCTGGCCCATTCCTTCACCGAGTCGTTCGAGATCCCCCCGGAGGGGGTGGAGATCGTCCAGAATGGGGCCGGGGAGATCGAGGAGGTGAACCTCACGATCGAGGCGATCAGCGGGGAGGTGGAACTCGTCTATCCCCGCTATCATGTCGTGGGGGCGGATCTGACGACCTCGCTCCCCTTCCTCTTCGATATGGGATTCTGGGCGGAGGGGGGGCTCTTCCTGCCGGAGCACCTCGATACCGTCATCGCGTACAACGATCCCCTCACCCCCCAGGATGCGCCCCCCACCGAGGTCGTGATCCCCTTCCTCGACGATCCCTTCGTGAAGTTCACGGTGGGTTTCGATTATACCTTCGATTCCGGCCTCTACGCGAACGTTCAGTTCATCCACGGCTTCTTCGACGAACTGGGCAATGAACAGATCGACGACTACGTCTTTGCCGGGATGGACAAGTATTTCCTGAGTGACACGCTCCTCACCCGTATCTTCGCGGGGATCGACGTCAACGACCGAAGCTACCTCGTCTTCCCCGAGATCACCTGGACGCCGATGGACGCGGTGAGCTTCATCGTCGGCGCGATCGTGTACCGGGGAGCGCCACTCTCGAAATTCGGCCAACCATCGGCGGGGAAGGATACACTCCACCTCAAGGTGCAGTACAACTTCTGAAGAGACGCGAAACGACGATGGGGAGGAACGAATGCGAAACTTTTGCATGAGCCTTTCGACGATCTGGCTCGTCCTGGCCGTGATCACCACGGGGAATCTGCATGCAGGAAAACGCGCCAAAAACGCTCTTCCCCCCTTCGAGGAGGTGACGCGGGGGATGGAACGGATCCCCGGATGGTTCACCTTCTACCGCGACCGGGAACGTGGGAAGGTCCTCATGGAGATCGCGCCCGAGCAGTTGGAGCGGATCTTTCTCTGTACGATCACGCGTGAGGCGGGAGACGGGTCGGTCTTCGATTCGAGCGCCATGCTCTCCGGTTTCCCCTTCGTGCTCAAACGCGTGGGGGAGAGAGTCCAGTTCATCCACAAGAACGTCTACTACCGGGCGGCCCTCGATGCCCCGATCCTCCGTGCCCTGCGTCGGGGGGTCACCGATTCGATCCTGGGGAGCACCACGATCGTGGCCGCCCCGCAACGCAGGACCGGTCATCTCCTCGTCGATGCGAATCGCCTCTTCATCCAGGACATCACCCTCGTCACCTCGACATTCCAGCGGATGGAAATGTCGTATGCCTTCGATCCGGAGAACAGCTACTTCAAGGAGGTGAAGTCCTTTCCGGAGAATGCCGAGATCGAGGTCGTGCTCCACTACCGGACGGAGACTCCGCCCGATCACCTCCCTTCCCTTCCCGATGCCCGGAGTCTCCTTCATACCTATCACTACAGTCTCTCGAAGCTGCCGGAATCGAACTACCGTCCCCGGATCGCCGACGACCGGATCGGGCACTTCGTGACGATCTACCAGGACTACACGAGCGTGCTGCGCGACACGGCCTACCGTCGCTACATCAACCGCTGGCATCTCGAGAAGGCGGAGCCCCGCTTCAAGACCTCCCTCGTCAAGGAGCCGATCGTCTTCTCGCTCGAGAACACGATCCCGATCGAGTACCGCCAGGCGGTACGGGAGGGGATTCTGCTCTGGAACAAGGCCTTCGAACGGATCGGCTTTCGCAACGCGATCGTGGTGAGCCAGCAACCCGACGGGGAGTCTCCCCCCTGGGACCCGGCCGATACCCGCTTCCACACGGTCCGCTGGATCGTGAATCCGGGGGGGGGGTATGCGGTCGGTCCCTCGCGCACGAATCCCTTTACCGGTGAGATCTACGACGCCGATATCCGGATCAGCGCGGACTACATCCGCTACGCCCTCCTCTCCTACGAGAACTTCACGCTTCCCCTCTCCCTCCTCGAGACGGAGAAGCGCGGGATCGTGGCCCGCCTCTTTCCCGGACAGAATACCTGCGACTACTGGTACGAGGCCGCCATCGACGCCGCATTCGCCCGCCAGGTGATGACCGCGGGAATCACCGGTGGGGAGGGGATGAGCGAGGAAGAGTACATCCATGACCTCCTCGTCCACCTCGTGGCCCACGAGGTCGGCCACACCCTGGGGCTGCGCCACAACTTCAAGGCGAGCACGATCCACACGCAGGAGGAACTGCGCGACAGCGACCTTCCCACCGCGCTCACCGGATCGGTCATGGACTACGTCCCGGCCAACATCTCGCCCAAGGGGAAGAAGCAGGGGCGTTACTTCCAGACGCAGCTTGGCCCCTACGACTACTGGGCGATCGAGTACGCCTACAAGCCGGTCGATGAGAAGAGCCTGAAAAGTGAGCGGGCGATGCTCGAGGAGATCGCCTCCCGTGCTTCCGACCCCATGCTTCCCTACTGCACCGACGAGGATGCCTTCGGTCCGCCTCGGGGCATCGATCCGACCTGCAATCGCTTCGACCTCGGGAGCGACCCGCTGCGCTACCACGAGATCCGCATCGAGCTGGCCAAGGAATTGTGGCAAACGATGGAGGCGCACTTCGAGCCGAAGATCGAACGTTACCCCAAACTGCGCGTGATCTTCTCGATGGGGCTTGCGCAGTACTTCACCGCGGTGCGCAACGTGACGAAGTTCATCGGAGGGATCTACCACCGGCGCGACCATATCGACGATCCGGGGCACCGCCTCCCCTTCGAGCCCGTTCCTGCGGCAAAGCAGCGGGCGGCGCTCACCTTCCTCACGAAGCAGATCTTCGGGCCCGATGCGTTCCAGTTCTCCCCCACGCTCCTGCGAAAACTCGCGCCGGAGCGGCTCTCCGACTTCGAAGGTTCGGTCTGGGAGATGAAGCGGATCGATTTCCCGATCCACGACACGATCCTCCACCTCCAGAAGATCCCGCTCGATGCCCTCTACAGCCCCCTTCTCCTCGACCGGCTCCTCGATCTCGAACTTCAGGTGTCGGGAGAGGAGAGCCCCTTTACGATGGCGGAACTCTTCACCACCCTGCGGGATGCGATCTGGGCCGAACTCTCGTCCGGAAGGGCGATCAACAGCTTCCGGCGCAACCTCCAGCGGCTCCATCTCGACGAGATCATCGGAATCGCGCTGGGCAGCGGAGGGGAGATGCCGGCGGATGCCCGCTCCCTGGCCCGTGCCGATCTTCGGGTCCTGGCCGAGCGGATCGGCGAGCGGATCGGACAGGGGGACCTCGACCCTTTCACCGCCGCGCACCTCGACGAATCGAAGGCCCGCATCGACGCGGCGATCGCGGCGATCGCGAACCGGAAGATCCCGTCGCATCGATGAGGAAGGGAACGGGTCAGGAGGGGGCGCACCCCCCCCTCGTTTCGATCGATCACCTCTCCGTGAGCCGGGGAGGGCATCGGGTGCTCGAGGGGGTCACCCTTGCGGTGGACGTGGGCACCCTGCATGCCCTGATCGGGGCCAACGGGGCGGGGAAATCGACGCTTTTGCGCGCGATCCTCGGGCAGGTTCCCTTTTCGGGGGAAATTCGCCTCCACTGGCGGGGGACGGGACGAATCGGCTACGTCCCGCAGGGGATCACGCTCGACCCCTTCATGCCGATGAGCGTCCGGGATTTCCTCGCCCTCGGCCTCCAGCGCCTCCCGGTCTGGTTCACCCTCCGGCGAAAGACCCGCGACACGTTCCGTCCCGTCGTGGAGATGCTCGAACTCTCCGGGCTGCTCGATCGCCGGCTCGGGGTCCTCTCGGGGGGGGAGTTGCGCCGGGTCCTCCTGGCCCAGGCGCTCCTGCCCGACCCCGAACTCCTCCTCCTCGACGAACCGGCCGCCGGCATCGACTGGATGGCCCGTCAGACCCTGGAGGCGGCCTTCCTGCGCCTGCGGGAGGCGGGGAAGACGATCCTCCTCGTCACCCACGATCTCGAGGAGGTACGCCGGATCACGGACCGGGTGACCTGTCTCTTCCAGCGGGTCCGCTTCGACGGCCCTCCCGCGCGCGTCCTTACCCCGGAGGCCGCCCTTTCGGCCTTCCGGCCGGAGGAACCCGATGGGTGAATCCCTCACCAGAGCAATTGGACATCTTGCCGAGTCCGGGATCCTGCCGGAGGTCTTCGCCCACCCCTTCATGATCCGGGCGGTGCTGGCGGCGCTGATCGCTGCCCCCCTCTTTGGCGCCTTCAGCCCGATCGTCGTGGCGAAGCGTCTGGCGTTCTTCAGCTCCACCCTCGGACATGCGGCGCTCAGCGGCGTTGCGGTCGCCCTCCTCCTGGGAGAGCCGCTCGATCGCCCCTATGTGGGGATCTTCGGCTTCACCCTCCTGATGGCCCTGGCGATCACGTATGTTCGGCGTCATTCGGGTCTTCCCGCCGACACGATCGTGGGCGTCTTCCTCGCCTTCGGGCTTGGGCTGGGGATCTGTCTCCTCGTTGCGGTCTCCCGCCGTTTCAACATTCATCAGATCGAGGGGGTCCTCTTCGGAAGCCTCGTGACCGTCACGGAACTCGATCTTCTCCTGCTGGGCGGGATTGCGCTCATTGCGGTCACGATCCTCGTGGCGATCTACAACGATCTCGTGCTGGGGAGTCTCGATCCGATTCTGGCGGCGTCGCGTGGGGTACGGGTCGTGTGGATCGAGTATCTCTTCATGGTGACGCTCACCCTCGTGATCGCGGCGAGCATCAAGATCATCGGTGCGCTCCTCGTGGAGGCGCTCGTGATCGTGCCCGCGGCCGCGGCGAGAAACGTGGCCTCCAACATGCGCGGTTACTTCCTCTGGAGTTGTCTCTTCGCGCTCCTCGGCGCGCAGGGGGGGCTCCTGGCCGGCGCCCTCCTGCCCGTGCCCTCCGGCGCGGCGATCGTTCTCGCCCTGGCGGCGGTCTTCTTCCTCACCCTCCTGGTGCGGCTGCTGCGGCGCTGAGTCTCCTCGAAGAACGGCGCTGCCCCCCCTGCCAAGGGATCGGGGCCGGGGGTCATTCCGGAGCGAGGTGGATCAGGGGCCCGAGGGCGGGCTCGGAGGGAAGGGGGATGTCGGGGAGGAAACGGTCCTTGCGCACCCAGAGCGCCTTGCGCATCCGGTCGGGGAACTCGAGACGAATCTGCTGATAGGTGGAGAGGAAACGCTCGTCGTGGAGGAGATTCTGGTAGCTCCGGGAGAAACTGGGGTGGATGAAGCGAGGGCGGCGCGCCAGGACGTAGTCTTCGTCCCCCACGAGATGACCCGGCTTCGTGAAGGCGTTGCGCTTCCCGAAACGGGCGATGTGTCGGTCGATCAAGCCGTACATGTCGATGATGCGCAGCTTCGTGTGGTACCCTACGTACCCGATTGCTCCGATGGCGAGCGCATCCCCCGGCTCGGCGTAGCGGTCGAGGAAGGTGGCCAGGATTTTCGCATCGCGCAATTCGGAGATCTCTCGGTAACGCCGCTGGAGATCGTCCGTCTGCGTCAACGACAGCGCCCCGAGGAGAACCCCGAGGAGGGGAAGGGGGAGGAGACGCCGCTCGGGGGGGATCCGTGGCAGGAGGAGCCGAGCGGTCTCCTCGAAGAAGGCCAACGCGGCCAGCGGCAGGATCGGAAGGAGAAAACGGGCGCAGTAGAAGTGATCCCCCCCCATCCAGACGACCGCGGCGAGCCACCCGGCAGAGATGAGGGCGGTGATCCGGCAGAGGGCAAGCGCCCGGCGCCAAAGCACGAACGGTAACAATCCCAGGAGCGGCATGAACCCCACTTTGGGGAGGGAAGCAAGGAGATAGCGCCATCCGAGCCCGATCCGCTCCGCAAGCGTGATGCTCGAGACCTTCGCATAATAGGTGTTCGGCAACCAGTCTCCGTAGTGGTAGCGGCGGAAGGCGAGTTGCAGGGCCAGGAAGAGCGCACCGGTGCCGAGCACCGAGATCGCCGCACGCCAGGGACGCCGGGCCGCCACGAAGATCGCGCCCGCAGCCGCCGGAAGGATCAAGACCCCCTCCGGCCGGCACAGAAGGCCAAGCCCTCCGAGAAGCCCGGCGATCACCGGCCGCTCGGGAAAGGCGAAAGCCCCCAGGACGGCCAGGGTGAAGAGCGCCGTGAACGCCGTCGTCTCGAGCCCGGTCGTCGCATAGACCCAAAGCCCGGGAGAGAGGAGGAGGAAAAAGAACACGCCCAGCCGCGCAGTCCGGAGTCCGGGCCAGAGCCGCCACACGGCAAGGAGGGTCACCCAGACCGCCACCGTCCCCATCACCTGCGCCCCGGTCACGATATCCCCTCCCAGGGCGTGGATCGCAGAGAGGAGGAGCATCCAGAGGAAGTTGCTGTACCCCTCCACCCCCTCCCCCGGATTGAAGACCGGCCCGAGCCCAGAGGCGAAGTTGCGCGCATAGACGAACGTGATGAAGGCATCGTCGTTGCAGATCCCCCGGAAGAGGAGGAAGCCGAGAAGCCCAAAAAGAAACGCCAGGGAAGCCCCCAACAGAAGCGCTGTCCCGACCGGCGCACGATGGCCGGAGATCTCGATCGCCGTCTCTCCCCCGAGGGGGGAATCCCATCGTTCTTCCAAGAAAACGCCTCCAATACCCGTCGCTACAGAAAGGAGCGAAGCGGTGCGGGAAGATGACCCTGCTCGTTGAAGGAGAGGAGGGAGCAACGGCCATCCGACTTGACCCGGACGATGGAGAGGCTGCAATTGGCGATCTCCATGCGGTTCCAGTGGGCCGTCGGTGTCCCGAGTGCCCGACAGACGAGGTAGCGGATCAGATTCCCGTGACAAACCAGCAATTCATGTTTATCATCGATACGTGCCGGTTTGAAGTAGGTCTGGAAAACACGTTCCGCCCGTTCCTTCCCCTCCGCCAGTCTCTGGGGGGAGAAGGGGGGGAACTGGGCGGATGGTTTCTCGGGAAGGCCGGGGATACACTCCCAGAGGATCCTCGTGCGGTGGAAAGGAACGTCGGGGAAGGCTTTGGCCACGATCTGCGCGGTCTCCAGGGTACGGCGCAGCGAACTCGCGTGGATCACCCGCAAGGGGATGGCAAGGAGGTGCCGGGTGAGAAGATGCGCCTGCTCCACCCCGCGGGGCGTCAACTTCCCTCCGAGCGGATCTCCGTCGAGATTCGCCAGGTCATGTTGGCCGTGGCGCACGAGGTAGAGGATTCGCTCCGCCATCGTTCTTCTCCTTCCGAGCCGCCAGGCATCACGCGGCTCCGGTTCCGGTCGTTCCAACGAGGGACGTCACCGGCCCGGCGGCAAACCCGCCGAGCCCTCAGGCCGGGGAGGTCTCATGAAACGCGATCCAAAGGTGAACACCGGCTCGGCGGCAAACCCGCCGAGCCCTCAGACCGGGGAGGTCTCATGAAACGCGATCTGGAAGGACTCAAAACGAAGATCAGGGCGTTGATCCTGGAACATCCGAACCGCATCGATGAGATGGAACTTCGAAGTGAGCAGGAGGCCGAACGGCTCGCGGAGAAGATCGTCGCTCTCCTCGTATCGGAGGGCGTATTCATCGATTCGACAGCCCACCGCAACGATCCTCCCCCAGAGGGATGAAGCGATCGGACCGGTCATGATCTCGTTGCTTCTCGCTCCTCCAGTGTAATGCAATTCCCGGAACTTGTCATGTCGGGGGTATCGCGGCAGGACGAGCGCACCTTGACTCCCTGCCGTCACGCCCCTATAGTGAAAGCCCATACCGGCAACCGGAACGTTCCACCCCAAGGGGAGAAGATAGATGGGAAAAGTCGTCGAACGACCGCTCGATCTCTCGGAGCGGATCTACCTCGTGGAGATCGCCAAGGGGCTGCTCATCACGATGCGCCACTTTTTCGTGAATCTCTTCACCCGTAAGCATACCGTCACGGTGAAGTACCCCGAGGAGAAACGGGTCTATCCCGGAAGGTTCCGGGGAAAGCACCGGCTCAAGCAGCGGGAGGACGGCAGTCCGAAATGCGTGGCCTGCATGTGCTGCGCCACGATCTGCCCTGCCCACTGCATCCACATCGTGGGAGCGGAGCACCCCGATCGAAAGATCGAGAAGTATCCCGTCAAGTTCGAAATCGACGAGTTGCGTTGTGTGGTTTGCGGTCTCTGCGAGGAGGTCTGTCCCTGCGATGCGATCGCAATGGATACGGGAATCCACGTTTCTCCCGTCTATTCCCGGGAGGGAACCTACTTCCGTAAGGATCTCCTCCTCTCCTTCCAGCAGGATCCGGAGGCGGCCCGGACGAAACGACTGCGCTGAGGAAGGGGGGGATCTTACCGTTCGTGCGATCTTCCGGCATCCCAGCTCGTGGGGGATGACCGGCTCGTGGGGGATGACCGGCTCGTGGGGGATGACCGGACGCCTTGCGAGCGGTACCACCGTGCCATGATCTGTTCGGCGGGTTTCCCCTGAGGTGTGTGGTCGTTGCCGTAGTCGTCACGAAAATTGGGAAAGGCGTACCACTTCCACCAGTAGAGGCCGGCAAACCACGGTTGGTTCCAGAAGGTCTCGAAGACGCTCTCGTAGCACTCGGCCTGTTCGGTGAGATCGACGGGATCCTCCCACTTCCAGAGCCAGGGGCTCTTCCCAGCCCCGCGTACGGAGCGGTATCCGACCTCGGTGAAGAGTACCGGTTTCCCTGTCTTGCGGGCCAGGTTCTCGATTGCGGGGAGCCAGCGGCGCCACCCTGCCTCGAGTTCTTCGAGGGAGGCGTCCCCCTTCGTCGTCAAGGGGAACCAGGCATTGATCCCGATGAAATCGAGCGCGTCCCAGAAGGTGATCGTGCGGAATTCTCCCTCCCAGTGGGCGCCATAGACGAGAGGACCGTGATAGCGTTTGCGTACCTCGGCGATGATCCGGCGCCATGCTTGCTCGTGGCGTGTGGCCCGAGGAAGCTCGAGACCGACCGAGAAGATCTCGATTCCCATCGCCTCGGCCCGCTCGGCATAGGTGGTGATGAAGCGGGTGTAGTTCTCGAACCATTCCTCCCATTGTGCCTTGCTCTGCATCGCGATGTCCCCCCCCCATTGCTTGCCGTAGGAAAAGGACTTCGACCAGAGCTGGGGCTTGAGCATGACCTTCATCCCCACTGCATGGATATCGGAGACGCTCTTGAGGAGACGGCGATCCGATTGTGTGAGATCCTCCCCGATCTCGATTGTGGGCGAGGTGGGGTCGGGCTGCCAGGCGAAAGGGATGATCTGGACGTGGGTGACCCCGAGACGCTTGAGCTTGATGAGTTCTCCCCGGTCGAGGATCGTTGGGTAACCGGGCCCCGGTGGATCGTGGAATTCCCCGACCGCGATCCCCCGCTGCAAGGGGGGAGGGTCCTTTCCCCCCGGCCGGAGGAGGAACGCCGAGATGCCAAGGAGCAGGAGGGCAGAGAAGCGACCGGCACGTAGCGGACGCATCACTCCGTACCCCGAAGCGTCCCTTCCGATGTCATCCCTTTGCCCGCGATCCGTTCGAACCAACGGCCGACGCGCCGCCGGATACCCCGAATCGATCCGTGTTCCCCCGTTCCTTCCGAAAGATCGAGTACCTGGAGGATCGCCGCAACTTCCTCCGGTGTCGTCTCGAGCTTCCGCTGGAAGAAGACGAGTTCCTGGTAGAAGGTGAAACGGGCCAGGCAACGGAGGCAACCCTCGATGTGGCGCTCGAAATCCTCCCGTGCCTTCCAGGAGAGGCATCCATCGAGGGCGCGTCCATGGATCCGGTCGTCGAGACATTCGGTGCTTCGCTGCTCCTCGATGGCCGCGAGGAGGGGATGCTCCCCCTCCGGTCCCGTATGGACGATGGCGGTCTCCTCCTCCAGTTCCGCCGGGATCGCATCGAGGATCCCCTGCGCCCGCTGCGCGGAGACCCGAACGATCGCATCGATCTCCGGGAGCGTCATTCCGGCCAGGGCCAGGAGGATCACCTGCCGTTCGATGCGAGGGAGGGGAGCGAGGTCGCGTGCCATCCGGTCGGGAGAGCAACGGGGCGCAGCGGGCCGGACGCGCCGTCGCGCTTCCCCGAGGACGAAATCGCCGAACCGGAGGAGAAAGAGGGAGGTGCTGGTGGTGCCCGCAGGATCGAAGAGGGTGCCCCGCTTTCTGCGGGTGAGTTGAAAGAGTTCCTCGAGCATCGAGGTACCCGCCAGCGTGGGGAAACGCCGGGAAAGCAAGTGGCGAGCCAGGGGGAGGTAACCCTCGACGAACGCGCGCCATCCCTCCCGCCGATCGGCCAGACAGGCCTGGGCGATGTCGTGGATCGTCGCGATTCTTTTCGTCATGAACGCTTCTCCGTTCGTTCCGCTTCCCTCCCTCCGGCTTCGAGGGATTTCCGCGAAAGCGAAAGCCCCGATCCAAGCGGAAGGAAGAAGGAGGGAAGCCTCCTCTCCCGATCGTTCCGGTGCCTCACCGGGGGAGCGCAAAGCCGAAGAGGCGGCCGTCGGTCGTGAGGATGAAGAGCGTTTCTCCGGAACGGTCGGGATTCTGCACGAGCGCCACACCGGCCGGCGAGGTCGCGTTGTCGTCGAGGCCGGTGACGAAGGGCTCCGGATTCTCCGGGTCGTCGGACCGCACCCGCCAGACCGTGTGGTTCGAGGGGTGGGAGGTCTGCCGCCCCACGCCGACGTAGAGATCCCCCGTCTCGGAGACCGCGATGTTGCCGTCCCGCCCGTCGTTCCAGTTGAACTGGAAGAACTCGGGGGGGAGAACGTCGGCGAAGGTACCCGCCAGCCCGCCGTCGAGATCGAGATCGAAGGAGAGGATGCCCCCGAGCCCGCCGGTATTCGTGCCGTCGTTCCGGGAGACGAAGAGGTTGCGGTTTCCGCCGAGGGCCAGGCCCTGCATCCCACTCGTCGTCTGGATCCGTTCGAGGAGATTCCCCTCGGCATCGATCTCGTCGAGGAATCCGGCGCCGGGGAACTCGACCGCGAAGAGACGCCCATCGTCACCGACGACGAGCGATTCGAGCCAGCAGCAGGGGGTCGTGGTGAAGGATTCGGTCGTATCGACGTCGGAGATCTTCTCGATGACGTTCGTGGCGCTGCACCCCGGCCCACCGCCATAGAGGAAGCCCCCCTCCCGATCGGTGGCGATCGAGCGATATCCCCCGGAGATTCGGGATTTGCTCCCATCCTCGATGACGAGGTAGGTGCCGTCCGTCCCTGTCACGATCAGGCCGATCTTCCCCTCCGGGGGGGCGAAGGGACCGGTCGGCGGGGCCACGGCGAGATCGCAAGCGGAACTCGTGATCCCTGTTGCGATCGGTTCGGCGCCGCACCCTCCGATATCGTTCCCCGGATCGTCGGGGCAGGGATCGACGTCGCCGCAGAGTCCATCCTGATCCACGTCGTTGTCCGGATCGTTCGGGCAGGGATCGGCCGAGTCGGGGAGACCATCCCCGTCGCTGTCCGGTTCCGTGGGACAACCGGGCGCTGCGAGAAGGAGCGGGACAAGGATGAGCACGATGGCCGAGAGGGGAACGAAGATTCGTTTCATGACGAGACCCTTTCTCCATGATGGAACGATGAGTGCTCAGGAGAAGTGAACCTCCCCCTGGCATACCTCACGGATCTTTCCCGAGATCTCCTCCACCAGATCCCGGGGTACCCCGAGTTGCATCGAAACGGCCTCCCCGTACGTCACCCCCTCGATCGAGAGGGCATATCGCGTGGCGAGATTCCGGATGCTGCTCTCCATCGAATAGGGAACGGCAATGGCCAGGGAGGTCATCTCCACGTGTTCGATGAGGGGAAGCGTTTCGAGTGCGCGCTGGACCGAACTCGAATAGGCGCGGACGAGTCCGCCGGTGCCGAGTTTGATCCCGCCGAAGTAACGCGTCACCACGGCGGCGATCTCCCCGATTCCCTTGTGGAGGAGGACATTGAGGATCGGTTTCCCTGCGGTTCCTTTCGGTTCCCCTGCATCGCTGAAGCCCACATCGGCGCCGTCGTGGGGGCCGCCGGCCACGTAGGCCCAGCAGTGGTGGCGGGCATCGGGGAATTCTCCCTTCACCCGTTCGATCAGCTCCATCGCCGCGGTCCGGTCGGAGGCCCGTCCCACCGTGGCGATGAAACGGCTTCGCTTGATCTCCTGTTCCGCCCGCACCGTGGCCGCGGGCACGAGATAGGACGCCCCAGACGCCATCACACCCCTCCTACTTCATCTCGATCTCCGCACCGAATGGGAGGAGGGAGAGTTTGGCCAGCTTGAGGTGCTGGATCGCAAAGGGGATCCCGATGATCGTGACCGCGAGTGTGGCCGCGGAGACGAGATGAGCCAGACAGAGTTCCCAGCCGAGAAGGATCACCCAAAGGAGATTCGCCAGGAATCCTCCGGCCCCGAAGTTCCCGATCTTGACTTCCCGCCCGAAGGGAAGGAGCACGAGGCGGGCGATCTTGAAACATTGGAGCCCGAAGGGAATGCCGATCACCGTGAGAGAGACGAGCAATCCCGCAACGAACCAGCCGGCCGCCGTGATCAGGCCTCCGAAGATCAGCCACAGGATGTTTCCGATGAGTGTCATGGGCATTCCCTCCCCGGACGTTCCTTCCCCCCTCCCGGCTGCGACCGAGGCGGATCGGAGCGTCCCCATGCGGTTTCGAGCTTCGCCGGATCCCACCGGCCGGGTCGTCCACGCTCTTGCGGCTTCTCTGCACGCTGCTTGGAACCCAGCGGCGGAGCACTCGTGCTCGCCCCGCCCTCGCCAGGCCCCCCAACCCTTCCTTACCAGGATGACACAATTCGTTCATCCCTTCAAGTCGGGTTGGATTGGATGCGTCTTGACTTTCCCCCTCCCGTTGACTATGGTTACGGAGTTTATCGGCGGGTTTTCGTAACACCGCCGTGGTGTTTCGCCTCCCCGCCCCACCCGGCATGGATCGTCGTTCGATGAGCGGGGGATGGGGAGGTTTTCGTTGCTTGCGGGTAAGGATGTCGAGCGGATGAATATGGATGTCGGTACCTGGATTTCCGTGGGGTTGGTCCTCTTTGCCTTCCTGACGATGGGGATCTTCCTCGTCACCCAACGGGGGAAGCCCTACCATCCAGAGGTTTCCCGTCATACCTCCTTGCTCATCTTCGCGTGGTTGCACGGGTGGTTCCTCTGGTTCTTCGATCCGATCGTCCGGCTTCTGGTCCGGCTTCGTGTCTCGCCCGATGCGCTGGCGGCTTCCGGCTTGCTGGCCAGCATCCTGGCGGGGTGGAGCTATCACCGGGGGAGGGTGGCGATCGGCGGATGGCTCCTCCTCCTCTGCGGAATCTTCGACGTCCTCGATGGGAAGATCGCGCGCAAGACCAACCGCGTCTCACGCTACGGCGCCTTCATGGACTCGACCTTCGACCGCTATGCGGAAGGGGTTGTCTTCCTCGGGCTCGTGAGCCACTTTCACCCTTCCTATCCGATGACACTCGCGGTGGTCTTCGCCCTGCTGGGCTCCTTCATGGTCAGCTATACGAAAGCCCGCGGGGAGAGCCTCGGCGTCGCGTGCTCCGTCGGGCTGATGCAGCGTCCCGAGCGGATCGTCTATCTCGGCGCCGCCTCGATCCTCTCCCCCCCCCTCGACCTCCTGATCCACCACTACGGGGGTTCCCTGCACGATCCGCTCCTCATCGTGGCGATCTGCGCGATCGCACTCCTGGCCTTCGCCACCTCGGTCTATCGGTTCATCTACATCGTCCAGGCCCTCAAGGAGACGCAGACGAGCCCCGAATCAGGTGCCAAGGAGTGAGCAAAGGATCGGCGGCTCGGGGAAGGAGGGAAGGTGAAGAATCGGCAGCGAATGCTCACTCGCAGCGGGAATCGGCAGACTTTTGCGGGATCAAGGTCTCCATGAAGCTCCAGAAGGCCTCGATCCCCTCATTCTCCTCCGAATAGGGGATGAGTCCCTCTGCGCTCCCTGCCCGGGGCAGGGTCCGCTCCTCGTAGATATCGTCCATCAGCGTGATCGGCGTGAAATAGGTATCGGTCCTCGCTTCCTCGAAGTCGTAGTCCCGGTTGCCATCCCGATCTTCGATGAGCGATGGAAACTCGACGGCTTCTTCGGCGCGCTCCTGCCTGGCCCTGTCGGGCATCACCCGCAGCACGACCTTCCTTCGCCACTTCTTCCAATCGATCTTCTCCGAGGGGAGAACGGCGAGCTTGTAACGGCCGATATAGAACTTCTTTCCCACTTCGATATCCTGAGGTTCCTCGACCGATCTTCCCTGGTAGAACGTTCCGTTGGCCGAGGAAAAATCCGAAATCCGCAGATGATCCCCTTCGATCAGGAGGCAGGCGTGGATCCTGGAGACGCTCTTGTCGCTCAGCACGATCTGGTTGTTGCTGCGCCGTCCGATCGTGTTGATCCCTTCATGGACCGGGAAAACGAAAACTTCCTGGTTGTCCTTGGTTGCTACGACGTGATACATCTTGCCTTCCTCCAGAAGCCTCCATGCCGTCGAGGGCGGATACTGAGGAGAAAAGCAAGAAATATACCTTCACCCAAAGAGGTCATACCAGACCATCAAACTTATTGAAACATCTTCTGAAACATGGGGTTTAATGGAAACCGTCTGAAATCAATGAAAAGGGGTGCCGGAGGCAGCACGCCGAATGGGGGGGAGACTGTCGCACTCCACGACAGGGCGTTGTGGGACATTCCGACAAGGGGAAATCAGGAAGGCCCCGGACCGGCCTCCTCCGGATAGGTGAAGGGGAATTCCAGGATCGTGCAACGTTGCTCCTGGCAGACGACGCAGTAGTCCCCCCCCGTTCCCGCCTGGCATGTGCCGGTCTCCTCCGGCGTGAAGTCGAAGGCATTGCGTGTGCAGACGTCGATGCCCGAATGAGGGACCGTGGCGCACTGGCCGGGGCAGGAGGTCGCAGCCGAACAGACCCGCCCCGTACAGAGGGACTCGAGGGCGGCGATCTGCGCCTCGATTTCTTCCTTGTGCTCCTTGTTCACTGCAACCGAACAGGGCTGCCAGCAGGAAAAGGAGGGGCTGATCAGGACGCAGTCGGTGAAATCCTCGCAGGCCTGGTTCTCCGCCCGATGGACGATCGCGCGCATCTGCTCCCCCAGCTCGTTGATCGTCCCCGCACAGGGGGCGGTGCATCCTCCGTGGAACCAGAAGAGGAGGAAGACACCACAGAGTGCGGCGAGGCGCAGAAGACAAAGATCGATTCTGGCAATCGGCATCGTTCCCGCTCACTCCCCTTTCGTCCCATCCGCTCCCACGCACGCATGAGCCCTCGATCCCTCTGCCCTTCCTGCTGTGATGGAACCGATGGAACCGATGGAACCGATGAAACCTACTGGAAAGATAGCACGCAAGGGGGAGAAAGGCAAACGAATGCCGGACCGTCCGACCCCTGTCCCCCTTCAGGGGAGGAGGAGACCGAAGTCGAGGCGGCCGTCATCCGCCATCGGCGGGCACCAGAAGTAGCTCCCCGACACCGGCCGGCTGAAACGGAAGAGCGCGTCGATCACGCCGTCCTCGAGCCCCAGCATCTTGCGGAGCTGTGCCTCGAAGGGAGCGAAGTCTCTGGCAAAAGCGACGAAGACGAGGCCCTCGCCGGTGGCATCCGCCCAGGGCATCGAACGCCGCAGAAGGAAGGCGGGGGGATCGAAATCCTCCTGGGCCGTCCGTTTGACGTGGGCACTCTCGGGCGCATCGTCGAGTTCCACGTTGTCTTCCCGCCGCCGGCCGATCGTGTGGTCCTGCACCGTGCGCGCCATCCCCTCGAAGTGGTCGAGATCGTGAACCCACTGCTGCACCGCCACGAAGCTCGACCCCGCCTGCGCTCCTCCCGACAGGATCGCAGTCGCTTCGGCCGCCTCCCCCTTGGGGTTCTCCGTGCCATCCTCGTAACCGGTGAGATCGAGCCCGGAGCCATACCGGAAGGCCTCGATGAGGCGATCGAGGCGGAAGGCCCCCGAAAGTGCCCTTTGGATCGCCCGTGTCTCGTGGAGGAGTTCCCCCCGATCCTCCCCCCGCAGCCAGCACCAGAGCGCAAAGGGCGTGGAGGGCACATCGATGCCGGCCCCGGCGAGCGCCGGGAAGATCCGTAACCCTGGAATCTCTCTCCCCAACGCGAGAACCAGCGACTTTCCGACCCCGAGGACGACGCGGTCGCCGTCGATCAGGGGCCGGAGCGCAAGGAGCGCGCTGGTGAAGTCTCCCCCCGGCCTGCACGCGAAGAAGAGATGACGCGCCAGCGGGGGAGGATCGGAAAGGATCCCTCGTTGCACGGAACGCATGGGCATACCTCGCTTTCTTTTTCCCCTCCCCGCAACAGGGGGGGGAGACGGATTTAGCGGCCGGTGGTTCACTTCGGCGGGGGAGCATCCACCTTCCGGCCGAAGAGGAAGAGGAAGAGCGTGATTACCCCACCAGAGAGGAAGAGGGCGGTCCATGCACCATAGAGATGGCAGGCCGTGGCCAGATCCCCCAGGATCATCCCCACGATGCCCGCAAGGAGCGCGTAGGGAATCTGCGTCTTCACGTGGTCGATGTGATCGGAGGAAGAGGCCATCGAACTCATGATCGTCGTGTCCGAAATCGGGGAACAGTGGTCCCCGAAGACCGAACCCGCAAGAATGCTCGAGATCGTCCCCACCAGGATCAGCTCGTTCCCCGGCGCCAGGTGATGGGCCAGCGGGACGACGATCGGAAAGAGGATTCCCATCGTTCCCCACGAGGTCCCGGTCGCGAAACTGATCGCCGCCGAGACGGCAAAGACCATCATCGGCAGGAGTTTCGGGGGAAACGACCCCTCGAGGAGACCCACGAGGTAGGCCGAGGTCTGAAGGTCGCTGCAAATACTCCCCAGCGACCAGGCCAGCGTCAGGACGACGACCGCCAGCATCATCGACTTCATCCCGGAGAGCCAGGCCTCGATCGCCTGGCGCAGCCGCATCACCCGCTCCCCCGTCACGAGGAGGAGCGCCGTGATCGAGCCGAGGAAGGAGGCCCAGATGAGCGCCGCGTAGGAGTCCGCCCGGCCGAAGATCTCCCGCAGACTCGCAGGACACGTCGTCACGAAACCGTAGGTCTCGTGAAGGAGGATCAAGATCCCCCCCAGCGCGATGGTATCGAGGATCAGGAGATACCAGCGCCCCCTCGGGTTGTCCAGTCGGAACCCTTGTTTCTTCACCACGATCGCAGCGAACATGAGGAAGACGAGGAAACCGAGCCAGGTGGCCGCCAGCAGGTTGAGGGCCGTCGGGGCTGCCGCCTGGCCGAGGAGGGTCTCCACGTGGAGATCCTTGCCCCCGTTGACCGCCTGCCAGCCGGTGACGTAGAGGCCCCCGAGCATCACGAAGACGACGACCGCGATCGGAATCGCCGCATGGTACCACACCCCACTTCGCTTCCTCGTCTCCTCCTCCGCGAACTCGGTGAGGAGCGCGGCCCCTTTCCGCACGACCCCCTCCCCCTTGCGTGCCCGCACCTCGGCCGCGGCCATCGGCCCGAAATCCCGTCCCGTGGCCGCGACCATGAAGCCGAGGAAGAGCGCCAGGATCGGATAGAAACGGAAGGGGATCGTCTTGAGGAAGAGGAGGTAGGGATCCCCCTCGATCCCGAGTGTCGTGAGCTGGTCACCGATATACCCGATCTCGGTGCCGATCCAGGTCGAGATGATCGCAAGGCTCGCCACCGGCGCCGCCGTGGAATCGACGATGTAGGCGAGCTTCTCCCGGCTGATGCGCAACCGGTCCGTGATCGGGCGCAGCGTGCTGCCGCAGATGAGCGCGTTGGCGTAGTCGTCGAAGAAGATGAGGAGCCCGAGCACCCATCCGATCAGTTGCCCCCGCCGCGGCGTCGTGGCATAGCGGGAGACCTTCTCCGCGATCGCCCACGAAGCACCGCTCTTGGCGATCACCCCCACCATCCCCCCAAGGAGGAGGGAGAAGAGGATGATCGTCACGTGCCCCGCGTCCTTCGTGAGACTCTCCAGGACGTAGTGATCCACGCTGCGCAGCAGCCCCGTGAAGGGATTGTAGGTGAAGATGCAGGTCGCCCCGAACCAGATTCCGAAGAAGAGCGCCAGCACGACCTCCCGGAACCAGATCGCAAACCCGATCGCCAGGAGGGGGGGGAGGATCGAGATCCATCCCGGCATCACCCGGATGGAAAAACGTACGCTCTCCCGGCCGAGGGTGAGACGAAGCGGCTCGAAACCACTCTCCTCGAGGGTGAGCGAAACCTTGCAGGGCAGCGGCTCCCGGCATACCCCTTCCGCGATTCGCCGCTCCTCCCCCCCTTCATGGAAGATCGCGTAGGACCCCCCTTTCGTGATCTCGATCTCGAAGGGAACCGACCGCAGCGCAAACGCCGGGGGCACGACCGGTGCGTCCTGCGAATCTGCGAAAGCGGGTGAAGCCAGACGAAACGAGACGAGCAGCACGATCCACGAAACGTGTCTCATCCCCCCTCCTTCCTCCCAGGCAGGTCCTCGAAGAGATGGGCCGGCCCGGTTCTTCGCCGATGCGTCACGATTCGCCCCGCATGGTAGCACCCTCTGCCCGCGGCGGCAAGTCCCCCGCGCAGCGCTCGATTCGACCGCCACGACGTCCTCTCCCTTCACAGACCCTCTCCCCAGAGGGGGAGAGGGGGTAGCACCCTCTGCCCGCGGCGGCAAGTCCCCCGCGCAGCGCTCGATTCGACCG
>CAZTSL010000074.1:0-4128 GCA_964616915.1 uncultured bacterium | reverse complement strand
CCACGACGTCCTCCTCCTCGACGAGGTGGAGGAAATCGAACATTTCGGCGGATATCGTCCAGAAACACCCCCCTTGCCCCATGGAGAATCGCTTGCTCCAGGGGGATTTTCGCACGGTTTGATTGGATCGATTCTTGCACTCCCCTTTGATCAGGAGAGGAGAACGAATCGTCATGGCGCCGAACATCGCCAAAAGAAGCATACGCTCCCGGATCGCGCCGATCGTGCTCCTCCTCGTCATCGCAGGGTGCGGGTACGAGGGGAAGACGGCATTCGTGCCCCTCCCCCCCCCTACTGGCACGGAGGCGGTCGTGGTGAGCAGCCGTGGCCTGGGAGTGGCCGAGAGTATCCGGATGCTCGGCGAAATCACGACCCTCTCCAGGGAGGTCACGCAGCGGGTGCGCATCTCCGGGGACGTGCAGCTCTTCCGGACACTCTATGCGTTGAACGATGCGGAAGCGCCGGCCGGAATCGCGTCGGTCCTCTGGCATGAGATCGATGACGAGACGGAAACCGAGCAACTCGTCGTGGAGACCCGCTTCCCCTTCTCCGACGCCCGTCTCGTCGCCACGGAGACGATGACGATCGCCACGGCCGGAACCCCGGAGCGTTCGGACGACCGGTTGATCGACTATCTCGGCTTCGTTCGCTACCGGGACGGCTCCCAGGAGACGATCGAGGCGCTCGATCTCGACGTGGAAAACGGAGAGGAAGCGGAGATCGATCTCTTCCACGGACGGGTGCGACGGACATCCCTCCGGGTCTTCCCCGAATCGGCACGCCTCGTGAGCGAATGGGAGAGCGCGGATCTCCTCCTCTTCGAACCGGAGGGAGAAAACGAGATCATCCGCTACGAACGCCGCAGGACCACCGCTGGAGGACTCGTTCGGACGCTTCGGGTCGAGCCGGAGGTCCCCCACCTGCAAGGGGAGGAGATGAGCGGCGGGGAGATCGAGCGGGAGGATTTCTTCCCCGCCGGCGAATACCCGATCCGCTCGATCTTCCGCCGGATTTCGATCACCGGGGCGGAGGAAGGAAGTCTTCTGCGGCAGATCCTCTACACGAACAACACGGAGAACCGCCTCGAGGTCACCTTCGAGGGACCGGGAAGATGGCGCTTCGAGGAACGGCGCGCCGACGGTGCCCGGACGAGCGGTTTCCTCGCCGATCAGCGGCTCGATACCGAGATCGCATACCCGCCGGGGCACGAACCGGTCCGCCTCGCCTACCGCGGAGCCCTCACGCCGGAGGGGGGGGAAGTGACGGAGACGATCGTCTTCTCCACGGGGGAAGCGCGCAGCCGCACCCTGGCGTTCACGCAGGAGGCGGTATTCGGCGGGACGACGCTGCGGGTGGCGGTGCACGGCGACGCGAACGACCCCCTCGGCTGGTTCACCCTCGACCGGAATCTGGGACGGATGAAGGGGTGTTTCCTGCGATTCGAGATCCCCGGGGAAGCCACCGTGACCCCCGAGGGATTCTTCCATCGGGGAAAACACCTCGGTTGCTTCCCCCCCGTGAATCGCGGCCTCGTCGCGCCGGGCGTCCTCGCCCAGATCTCCATCCGATACACGCGCGATCTCGAGAACCGCTTGCACGAACGGGTGACCTTCACCCCTTACCATCTCCCGGAGGTGGACGAACAGCGCCTCGACGTGACGATCGAACCCGACGGCCGCGGAAGTGGAACGCTCCAGGGAGGCAAGGAGCACTACAGGGTCCTCGTCCGCCCCGACCGCTCCGGCCGGCTCATCGATGAACGGGGCGCGGTCTCCTTCTTCGTCTATTGATCCCTTCGGGGATCGGGGAGGTCTGTCATGCATCGACCGCAACAGGAACGAAGTCTGGTCGCCTGGGGGCTGGCACTCCTCCTTCTGGCGGCGGGGTGCGCCGGCCGTTCGGAGAGCAGCGTCACGCCCCTGCCCGGATCGGAAGGGACGGATACATCGAACACCGGCGTGGACGCTTCCCCTACGTTCGTCGAACGGAGCAGCAGCAGCCAGTACATCACCGAGCAGGTCACGGAGATCGTCCTCTTCTCCCAGGGGCTTCAAGCGGGGATCCCGGGGGTTCCTCCCGAGTTCTTCCCCATCTTTCCGAACGCTGCGCCCCTCCTTGCCCGGACCCTTCCCCCTCCGACGCTGGCGGGGGATGCGGAGCGGACTTCCGACATCTGCACCGAGGGGACGGAGACGTGGTTCGACGAGGCGGGCAACGAGCATTCCATCCTCTCCGAGTGCTACGACCGCGAGACGGGGATCTATACCCTCACGATCGAGGTCGTGGTCGCCGACCCGGAGGCACCTCGCGATTCCTTCGTCCAGACGATCGGCATCGATACGAACTTCACGCAGGACCGGGAGGACGACGCGGTGATCCGCTATACCGAGGAGATTCGCTTCCGTGACGGCTCACGCGGCGAGGAGGAGAGCCTCGATCTCGACGATCCGGCCGACGGGAATCTCTTCACCGGGAAACTGCGCATCCTCCACCGGCGCAACCACGTCGCCGAGGAGGAACTCGAACGGAGCACCTTCACGATCGACATCCTCCTCAACGACCCCGGGACTTCGACGGACGACGAGATCCTCTGGATCGAGCGCCGGAGTTTCTTCTCGGAAGCGCGAGAGATCGATACACAACTCACGCCGGCCGATCCCTTCCCCGCAGGAGAGCGCCCCCCGGCCGGCACCTTCTTCTGGCGCTACACCGCAGCCTCCGGCCCACTGCGGCGTCTGACGAGTCTCACCCACTTCCACGAGGACGGCTCGGCCCGCATCGAACAGGAGGCGCTCTTCTCCGACGGCACCACGGCGACCCGTACGATCGAGGACTCGGGAAGGGGTGAGATCCACCTCGAAAGTGTGGACCGCGACGGGACGCTCGTCGTCGGGGTCCTCGATCGCAACGCGAAGAGCTATCGTTTCGTCACCACCCCCCCGCAGGGCGCCGCCTACGTCCGGATCGAAGAGGTCGGGAGCTACTTCCACGACAAGGAGGGGAAACTCCACGGAGAGAGCCGCCGCACCCGCTTCACCTCGGAGGAGGAGGGGATCACGCAGTTCTACACCTTCATACGCGACAAGAATCGGACGACGATCCGGGTGACCGGCGACCCTCGGCAAGGGGGGGAAGGCCTCATCACCGTCGAAACCCAGGAGAGGGTTACCCTCCATAGCGGCACCTGGGTCGAGGCGGACGGCACGACGATCCTCCTCTCCACCCGGCAATTCCTCGATGGCACCGCAGTGCAGACGACCACGTTCGACGACCCCGCCACGCTTGAAAGCCCCGACGCCCGGGGCGACATCTTCTTCGCCCCCGACGGCAGCGGCACCGGCACGATCACCCGCTACGGCGCCACCGGCGGTACCACGGTCTATCACGTGGAGATTCACCCCAACGGCACCGGCACCCTCACCGATCCGGAAGGGAACGAGATCCCCTTCGGGTACTGACCCCCCCTCCCCCTCGAGCACCCGCAGCCCCGAAAAGCGAAGTCCGACGCCGGTGCCCTCCCCAGGACGATCGCACGAACGAAAATGGGGATTTTTGATGGCGATTGCCCTGCCGAATCTGGTTTTTCCAGAAATTTCGTGGTATCGTAGAGGTCGAGTGGAAAGTGTGTCTCATGAAAGGGAGAGGGAGGATTGGCGCGAATCGTCCACTGGCATGAGATCTTCCAGGACCTCCTCGATCAGGATCTCCCCCTCCTTTCAGGAAGGCGGATCATCGAGGGGAGAAGGGAGCATCAGCTCTACTTCCGGGTCGATTACTACTGCGCGGCAGGGGAGAAGATCGATGACGGCCTCGAGATCGTCCGTCCCCTCGATCACCTTCGGAGCTACAACCTGATCGAGTACAAGAGCATCCATGAGGTGCTCAACGAACGGGTCTTCCGGGAATACGTCGCCCGGGCGCTCTACCTCGAGACGCTCGACCGGCAAAGAGCCCGGCAAGGGAAAACCACGCTGACGATCGTGACCGCGCGCAAACCGGTGGCCTTGCTCAAGAAGGCGATCTACCGGTTCGAGCGGATCAATCGCTGGAAGTATGTGAGCCGTTGGATCGAAGATCTCGGGATCTTTCTCCTCGTGCAACGGGAGATGGCGGGAGAGGAGGGGGGAG
>CAZTSL010000073.1:0-24443 GCA_964616915.1 uncultured bacterium | reverse complement strand
CTGCGCAGGAAGGCGTCATCGACGAGATCCTGGGGCTGGAGGTTCGTGGCGAAGGCGACGAAGACGTCGAAGGGGATCTTGATCTTCTTGCCCGTCACCAGAGAGATGAAATCGACCTCGCTCTCCAGTGGGACGATCCAGCGGTTGAGGAGATCCTTGGGGCTCACCCGCTGGCGCCCGAAATCATCGACGAGGAGGATGCCGCCGTTGGCCTTCACCTGGAAGGGCGCCTCGTAGAACTTCGCCTGCTCGGAGTAGGTCATGTCGAGCATGTCGAGGGAGAGTTCTCCTCCGACCATGATGAAGGGGCGGTTGCAGTAGACCCAACGCTGGTCGAAGGCCCGGTTCTCGAGCGGGATCGGACGGTGGTTGTGCTCGTCGAAGACGACGATGATGTTGCCATCGACCTCGATCGCATGAGGGATGAAGACCCCCCCCCGATAGCAATGGACCATCGACTGGCACAATGCGGTCTTGCCGTTGCCGGGAAAGCCGTAGAGGAAGATCGCCTTCCCGGAGTTGAGCGCCGGCCCGATCTTGTCGAAGACGTCCTCGGAGAGGACGAGGTCGTGGAAGGCGGCCTTCACCCGCGATTTCGTGACGTTGCGCTGCGCGCGGATCGACTGGCGCTCCACCATCTCCACGTATGCCTCGAGGCTGACCGGTGCAGGCCCGTTGTAGGCGTTGCGTTCGAGGAGTTGGCCGACCCGCTCCATCCCCTTGGGCGTCAGTTCGAAGATCATCGATTTGGCGCCGAAACGCTCTCCGCCCCCGGTGATGTCGATGAGCTTCTCCCCCTTGAGCTGGGTCAGGAGGGGTTCGACGACGTTGTGGAAGGGGAGTGCGATCCGCTCGGCGATCTTCGCGCCGGTCAGCGCGCTGGCGAAGTAGATCTGCTTGAGGATGAGGGAGAGGATGACGTTGACCGAGATGCCGCAGTTTTCCGGTGAATCGGGAAGGGGCGGGCTCTCCGGGGGGAGTGCGCTCTCCTCCTCCGCTTTCTTCTTCATCGCAGAGGGCTTGGGCAGACCCAGCGCGGCGAAGTCGGTGATCGCGGTTCCCTCCTCTTCCGGAGCGGCGCCCTCCTCGATACCGCCGGAGCGAAGCCGCCGGATGAAGAGGGTGAACTGGGCGATCTGGATCTCGTCACCGGGCCAGAGGGCATGGACCCCCTTGAGGCGTTTCTTCTTGAGGAGCGTTCCGTTCGTGCTGCCGAGATCCTCCACGTAGAGCTTCCCCTCTTTGAGGAAGATCCGCGCATGGTGGGAGGAGACGCTTCCCGAGGGGAGGACGAGGGTGTTGTCCCCCTTGCGTCCGATCGTGATCTCGGTGGGGTCGAAGAGGTGGGCGGTCTCCTCCCCCTCCTTATGGTTGACGACGAGAATTTCAAGGACCTGTTTCGTCTCGCTCATCTTTTCCCTCGGAAGGGGGGAGGTTCCCCCCGCTGGCGACTTCCGGTCCTTCCTGCCCCCAGGCTGGGGAGTCGGTGGGCAGGAGCCCCCCCGGGAGATCACTCCGGTTGCCGGATCTCGAAGATGCTGACCTGATAACTCCCGGAATTGTCGGTGAAATCGTCGTCGTTGACCGCCAGGGCGAGGATTGCGGCCCCTTCCGGCACGGTGAGCCGCAGATCCGAGCCCACGACGAAGGGATCCCCGAAGGGACGTTTGTGGATGTCGAGGAATACGGCGATGAGACTCCCCGCGGCCGCCCCGTCCTGGACGGGAATCCCATCACTGCACGTGCAGTCGTAGTCGTCGGCGGGCATCGATTCGCCTTCCGAGTAGTTACAGAAGGCACCGCTCTGGATCACCCCGTCGGGGTCGGTCTGGGCATCCCCAAGGGTCGTGGCGGTTCCGGTGGCCGTGATGTGGTACTCGACCCCTTCGAGAAGGGGGGAACTCTCCGTATCGGGACCTGCGGCGCTGGGATCGTTGCACGTCGTCCCGATCTGGTACTCCTCCTGGAGCGAGGCCGTGGCCGGAACTTCGAGTTCTTCCACGAGCACCTCCTCCTCCTGAGGCCCACAGAGCGGTGCCGCCGTCATGAAGGAAAGGATGACGAACACGACCGGAAAGATGAACATTCGCTTCTCTTTCATCTCACGCTCCTTTCGTTCCAGGAAATCCAGCGTTCTCGATCCCTCTTTGGGGTCATACCTTCGAATACCTCGATTGTCAAGCCAACCTGATTGTCAAGGGATTTTCACGTTTCCCTCCGGGCGATCGTACTCGAATCGGTTGGATGATGCCGAATCGCCCGTGTCCAGGAGATTCGGGCTAGAAGTTCGTGACGATCTCCTCCGCGAGATCGAGGAGGAAGGGGGCGGTGAAGGCGAGGAGGGTGAGGGCGAGAAGGAAGAGGAGCGGCGAACGTCCGAGACGGGGGACAGAGCGCGGAAACTCCCCCCGCGGGACACGGAAGAGGGAGATCGCGGACTGACCCAGAGCAACGAGAGCGATCAGGACGTTGGAGAGGAAGAGGATCGGCAGAACGGCGCCTCCAGAGCCCCATGGCGTGACGAAGGGTTCGGTTCGCAGGAAACTTACGAGGAACTCTCCCCGCCCCCAACGGGCCGCGAGGGGCACCCCAACGAGCGCAAAGAGGAAGAAGAGGGTAAAGAACCCCTCGATCGGCATCTTCCGCCCCATCCCCCGCCAGTTTCGCCCTTCATCGAAAAGGATCAGACCCCAGGAGACGCCAGGGATCGTCACGACGAGAAGCGTCAGGAGGTGAAGCGAAAGGATCACCCCCCGTCCATTCAGAAAGACGAGCGGAAGGAGCGCATACCCCCCGAAGGCCGCAGTGGCGTAGAGGAGGCGCCCCTTGACCTCCCGCGTGAAGAGCGCACCCACATTGGCCACGGTCATCGACGAGAGCGCTACGGCCGAAAGGGCCAGGGACCAGGGAAACTCGTGGACCATCGTCCAGATCCGCAAATGCCCAGCGCCCTTCTCCCAGACGAGGAAGAGAGAGAAGAAGAGCCGCATGAATCCCATCACCCCGGAAACGACGATCCCTGCAGAGAGGAAGAGCGCAACCGGTGCCGGCGCCCTCCGCCAGGCATGAACAGGAAAGGGGGGTAGCAGCGCGGTCTTGACGAGAAATCCGATCGCCAGGAGGCAGAGAAGCGGAAGGAGAAAGGATGAAGGCAACGGGTTCTTTCCAATCGCCCGGGCGATCTCGTGGAAGGTGCTCCCCCCGCAAAACCCATGGAGTCCAGCAACCGCAGTGAAGAGAAAGATCGAAGCCGCCATGCCCCGGAAAAGGGTCTCCCGGCATTCCGTAGCCCTTCCCCCCCCCTGCGCGGCCAGCAGCAGCGTGGCCATCCCGATCCCCTCCAGGGAGAGGAGGAGGAGGAGGAGATCGTTCGTGGAAAGAAGGAGGAACATCGAGAGGAGGGAAAGCGTGAGGGACAGATACCCCTGGGGCGGAAATTGCTCCCCCCTCCGGTCACGCACCACGAGGATCGCCACCACCCCAACCGCAAGCAGCAGGAGCAGCGCTTTCCCGAACTGGGTCAGCGGGTCGAGGAAGAGAACTCCGGAAAAGTAACGCCCGCTACGCAACGGCAAGGCGGTAAAGAGGGAAAAGAAGGCCACGAGGACCCCGGCCAGCGTCGCCGGTCCAACGAGATCCCAGTCCCGTTCGGAGAGGAGCACCATAAGGAGCATCCCTCCGACAAAGGTGAGCGAAAGGAAGAACTCCGGGTGGAAATGATGGAGGCTTTCGAGGATGCCGAGGGTTTTCACCGATCTGTCCCGTCCCTGCGCGGCAGATTCTCCCCTTGGCCCCGATGACCGGCGGCCAAGGGGTCGCTTCGGGGTGGCCGTGGCTCAGTGGAAGGACTGCGCGATCATGTTCATCGTGTATTCCATCAGGTTGAGGACGGGGAAGGGGTAGACCCCCAGGATGAGCACGATGATCGCCAGCGGAATCAGGGTGAAGAGTTCCCGGGCGTTGATGTCGGGAAGATCCTCGTACTTCGGATTGAGCTTGCCAAGGAACATCCGTTGCAGCGCCCAGAGGAGATAGCCGGCGGTGAGCACGACGCTGATGGCGCCGATGACGACGAAGATGGGATACTTCTGGAAAGCACCGAGATAGACGAGCACCTCACTGATGAAGCTCGAAAGCCCGGGCAAGGCCATTCCCCCGAAGAAGGCGAAGGCGGTGACCGCGGTATAGACCGGCACCTTGCTCGCCAGACCCCCGAAACCGTCGATGCGACGGTGATGAGCCCGGTCGTAGATCACGCCGACACAGAGGAAGAGCATCGCGGTGATCGTGCCGTGGTTGAACATCTGCAAGAGCGCACCGTTGAGCCCCTGCGGCGTCATCGCCGCCATCCCGAGGAGCACGTAGCCCATGTGACTGATCGAGGAGTAGGCCACGAGCTTCTTGAGGTCCTTCTGCGCCATGGCGCAAAGAGCGCCGTAGAGGATGTTGATCACCCCGAGGATCGCCAGGAAGTCGAGGAAATGCTTCGTGGCGTCGGGGAGGATCGGATAGTTGAAGCGAAGGATGCCATAGGTTCCCATCTTGAGGAGGACGCCGGCCAGGATCACGCTGATGGCGGTCGGCGCTTCGACGTGCGCATCGGGAAGCCAGGTGTGGAAGGGGAAGATCGGCACCTTGATCGCAAAACCGATGAAGAGCATCACCCAGATCACGATCTGGAAGTCCATCGTGTACTTCGCGGAATGGGCGATCAACTCCGGAATGCTGAAGGTGTGCTGCCCATCGACGAAGTAGAGCGCGAGCATCGCCACGAGCATGAGCGCGGAACCGAGCAGCGTGTAGAGGAAGAACTTGATCGCCGCATAGGGTCCCCCCCGCACGCGGCCGTCCGCCTCCTTCCTCGGCGGCGCGCCCCAGATTCCGATCAGGAAGTACATCGGCAGGAGCATCACCTCCCAGAAGATGAAGAAGAGGAAGAAGTCGAGCGCACAGAAGGTGCCCATCATCCCCGTCTCGAGGAGGAGGAAGAGGGAGAAGTATCCCTTGACCCCCCTGTCGATCCCCCACGAGGCGAAGATGCAGATGAAGCCGAGGAGTGCCGTGAGGAGAACCATCGGAACGCTCAGGCCATCGATCCCCATGAAGTAGTCGATGTTGAACGATTCGATCCAGGGGATCGGCCCTTCCTGGAACTGGAACTTCTGGAAGAGTTCACCGCCAGGCCCCCGGCCGTCGAAGAGGACGTTGAAGTGAGTATAGACGTAGATGCCGAGCAGGAGCGGCACCGCGGTGGCGATCACGGAGACGTATTTGACCCAGTCGTCCTTGCCACGGGGCAGCAGGAGGATGACCGCAATCCCGATCAGCGGGAAGAAGGTCATCCAGCTCAGGGCATGAGAGGTAAAAACGTCTAGCAGTCCATTCATGATTCTTCACCTGTCTCGTTGGAGGGGATCAGATACTTCCCGAGGCGATTCCAATGATGAGGATGGCGACCATCCCGCCAAGGACCGTGTAGAGGTAGATCTGGACCGACCCGGTCTGGATCAGCCGGAGCCTGCGGCCGACCGCCATCGCGAGATCGGCCACGAGGTTGACGAGACCATCGACGAAGCGCAGATCGAGCCATCCGCCGATCCGGGAGACGACCCGCACGAGCGCAGCACAGCCGTTTACGATCCCATCGATGACCACCAGGTCGAAGCGCCCGAGGAAGCGCATCAGGTTCATCGTGAAGCGGATGACCGTGGCCTCGTAGATCTCGTCCACGTAGTACTTGTGGTAGACGAGGTCGTAGGCCAGCCGGAAGCGCCGAGCGATCGTCGCAGGGAGGTCGGGGCGCCGGAGATAGACGAAGAGGGCGGCCGCGATCGAGACGAGGGCAAGGGCAACGGAGACCACCATGAGGAGGTATTCCGTCGCAAGGCTCGCATGGGCCGCCTCGGCGCCATGCGGCGCGGCGTGATGGGCCGCCGCGAAGACCGGAGCGAGCCATTGGCCAAAGAGGTTCGTGGCACCATCGGCTCCGTGGATCCCGATCTTCTCCGCCGCCACGGTCAAGGCGTGGGGGATCCCGACGAAGCCGCCCACCACGGAGAGGAAGGCCAGCACGATCAGCGGCACCGTCATCGTCCAGGGGGATTCGTGGATGTGGTGCTTGACCTTCTCATCGGCTCGACACGACCCGTAGAAGGTGAGCGAGATGAGACGGAACATGTAGAAGGCGGTGCAGACCGCGGCCACGAGGCCGAGGATCCAGGGGCCGTAGTGGTGCCCGCTGTAACTTCGCCAGAGGATCTCGTCCTTGGAGAAGAAGCCCGCAAAGGGGAAGATCCCGGCAATCGCCACGGAGGCGATGAGGAAGGTCCAGTAGGTGATCGGGAGATACGCCTTGAGCCCTCCCATCCTGCGCATGTCCTGCTCCCCACTCATCGCGTGGATCACGGAGCCGGAGCCGAGAAAGAGGCAAGCCTTGAAGAAGGCGTGCGTCATGAGGTGGAAGATCCCGACAGCGTAAGCCCCCACCCCCATCGCCAGGAACATGTAGCCGAGCTGGCTCACCGTGGAGTAGGCCAGAACCTTCTTGATGTCGTTTTGCGCCAGGCCGATGGTGGCCGCAAAGATCGCGGTGAGCGCGCCGACCCACATGACGACGGTGAGCGCGTCGGGGGCGAGCGTGTAGAGGAAGTTCATCCGCCCGATCATGTAGACCCCGGCGGTGACCATCGTGGCCGCATGGATGAGCGCGGAGACCGGGGTGGGACCCGCCATGGCGTCGGGCAGCCAGACGTAGAGAGGAATCTGAGCCGACTTGCCGGTCGCGCCGATGAAGAGGCATAGTGCGGCCGCCGTTGCAATCCCGGGCGCCAGGAGATGGACGTGCTCGCGCATCTCGAGAAAATCGAGCGAGTAGGACCCCTTCTCCCCGAGAGACCAGAAGAGGATGAAGATCCCGATCAGGAAACCGAGGTCACCGATCCGGTTGACGATGAACGCCTTGTTCCCTGCCGTCGTGTTCCCCTTCTCCTTGTACCAGAAGCTGATGAGCAGATAGGAGCAGAGCCCCACCCCCTCCCAGCCGACGAAGAGGAGAAGGATGTTGTTGCCGAGCACGAGGACGAGCATCGCGAAGACGAAGAGGTTGAGCCAGGTGAAGTAACGGGCGTATCCCTCGTCCCCGGCCATGTAGCCCACCGAGTAGAGGTGGATGAGAAAGCCGACCCCGGTGACGACGAGGATCATGACCGCGGAGAGGGGATCGAGGAGGAAGGCGATGTTGGCCTCGAGGTGCGCAATCCCCGGCCCCCCGATGTCGATCCAGGGGGAGACGACGTTCGTGATGCTCCGCTGGGCCGGCGGTAGATCGAGAAGGTAGAGGAAGCCCGCCACGGAGACGAGAAAGGAGAGGAAGACCATCAGGCAGGCGAAGAACCCCACCCCCACTCGCGGCGTCTTGCGGCTCGTGAGGTGCCGCATCCCGTTGACCACGACCCCGATCAGGGGGAAGAGAGGTATCAGCCACAATTTGTTTGCTACCCACGAGTAATCCATTGCTCCTCCACCGGGTGGATTCGACGAAAAGGTTCGGTCAAGGCGTCATCGGGTTTCACGGTTGCGTCTGCTCCGCGCCTTCGGCCGCTCGTTCGGTCTCCCCTTCCTCGCGCCCTGCGGGGCGAAGGGGTGCAGTGGCCACGACCAGGACGGGCATACCCAGGAGCAGGACGAAGAGGGAGAGGAGAACCCCCTCCGGCCCTCGGCTCACGGGAAATCCTGCGAGGGTGAGGGCGAATGCCTGGAAGGCGAGAACGACGCCGGCCATCCGATGCAAGCGATGAGGGCCGGCAAGAAGGAGGTAGAGCGCCACCGCCGAGAGCGCCACTCCTGTCCACACGAGCACGATCCCTTCATCCATCCCATTCTCCTTTCTCCCCCTCCGGCGAGGTCCCGGAAAGGAAGGCACCGGTGAAAGCGCCGATCGCAAGGATCGCGAAGAAAAACAACGGCAGATGGCCCGATTGGAGGAGACGATCCGCGACAGCGCCGATCGTCGTCCCCTCCGAGACGATGGGAAGGCCCAGGTGCGGAACATGTTCGATCATCGTGCCAGAAAGGAGAAAAAAGACAACGGGCAGAAGGAGGAGCCATGTTTTGCGTCCCGATCGCGATCGCTCCCCATCCCGCAACGCCCCCATCGTGGGTCGGCCGGCGGCCAGGAGGAAAACCTCGGCGAACCCCACGCCCCACCCGATGAGGGCGAGGAGGGAGTGCCCTCCGAGAAAGAGGAGGAGGGCCGCAGCCGAGACCACGGTCACGATCGCATAGAGGATCGTCCCCCCCTCCCGCGAGAGAAGCGCGACGATTCCGCCCCCCACGGCGATCACGCCCACCACGACCTGAAAGGTCTCAACGTTCATCGGCTCGCCTCCATCGGATTCCACGATTCATCGGAGACCTCCCATGAGGAGCCGTGGGAGTCCCGCGCCATGCGACACCGTCATCCAGAGGGCCGATCCCCACAGGAGGAAGAGGGCCGAAGGGATGAGGAAACGCAGACACCACGAGATCCCTCGACGGCGTGCTTCACGCCCCGTACGATGCCGCAGCCATCCCACGAGGAGGGTGAGGGGAAGCGTCTTGACGACGAACCAGAGGACGCTTCCGAGTGCATGGATCATCCAGTCGGGCGGATTCGTCCGGACATCGAGGAACGGGACCTGCCACCCCCCAAGAAAAGTGACCGACGCCAGGGCGCACATCACGAGGAGGCGACCATTCAGGATGAAGGTGAGAATATTCGGCATCCTTCGGGGTTCCCCTTCCTCTCCCCCGGGCTGAAGCGTCAGGGCTGCGAGGTAGAGGAAGAAGGCCACGAAGGAACAGGGATCGTGAAAGAGGAACCAGTTGGCGATCCCGTACCCTCCCCCCTGCGCTTCGACGATCGTCTCGAAACGCAGGGATCCGGCCAGGTACGCCGGGATGAGGAGGCAAAAGAGAAGGGCGGCCTCGAACGAAGCGAAGTGAAAGGGGAAACGCAACGGCTCCCCCCGTTCCGCCGCCAGGAGGACGAGACCCGAAACGAGCGTCATCGAAGCGGCGTAGAGGAAGAGCAAGCCACCCTCGAAGTCGGCAAGCACCTTCCCTGGACCGATCGGGATCAACGTGACGGCCATGTAGCTGCCGAAGAGGACGAGCAGGACGGGCAAGCGTGCGGCCCGCCCCCGCCGGTCGGCGGGAAAGGCGCGAATCCGGGAAAAGTCACGGAAGAGGAAGGCCCGCCATCCTCCTGGGAGCCCGCCGGCAAGGGAACGACCGAGGAAGAGGAGTCCCCCCCCGATGGGACCGAGGAGGAAGAGGGTCACGCCCAACGTCAGTCCCAGGGTGACGAGTCCTGCCAGGGGATGTTGCCAGTTCCAACCGGAATCGATCACCACGCCTCTCCAGCTTCCCTTGGAATCGGGAAGGATCGTCGAAAAGATCCCTCGCTTCCCTTTCCCCTTCCGAGAAGGGGGAACGCCATCGTTTCTGTCATTTCGGAGGGCTTACGATACGGCCACGGACCCTCTTGCGGGACTCTCCTCCGTCCGATCGCATCGCTCGACCGGAACGCTTCCCTCCCCGGGGCGATGGACGGCGACCGCCAGGAAGGTCAGGGCCGTCAGGAGGGAAAGGAACGCGCATGCCCCCCCCCCGATTCCCGTGGCGACCCACTTGCGGTACACGAGGCCCACGAGGGCGAAGAGGGGAAGACTCGTCAGGAGGAAGAGGAGGCGAAAGCGTCCTGCGTCTCCTTTCGCCCCTTCACGTCCTTTCCCCCCTGCCGCCGGAACGACGCGTCGGCCGTCCGCCAGGAGGAACACCGTGGCGATCGACACCCCCAAAAAGATCAGCATCGCAGAGAAACCGGTCCACATCGCTGGGCCGCTCCTTTCGGAGATTTGGCGTATTCTCCGTGGAGGGAGAATCGTGAACGTCTCAGGGAAGAGAGAGGAACCGCACTTTTCCTTCGCCAACCGGCAAAGCGGAGCGATCCTAGCACAAAGCGCGGGGGAAATCAACATTTCCGCGAAGCCTTTTCTTTCGCCGGCGAACCCATACCCTGTTGAACTTCGAACGGAATTGCGCTACAACCCTCTTTACGGCGATTCGCACGTCCGAGGTGTGGGCGTGGAGAGACCTCGGCACTCGAATCATGCGACGAGGGAAATCAGTATGGAGAAGACGAAATGAAGAAGGTAACGATGCAAACGAGGGTTCTGCTCATCCTCCTCCTTACCGCTACGGTGTCGATCGACTGCGGCAACGACGAAGGTGTTGCCAATGTCGATGTGAGCGGCACCTGGTTCCTCAACGACGTGCGCCTCACCTTCAATGCCGACTGCGGCGAGAACCTCTCCTCCGTCGCCGACCCCGTCTCCTTCACGATCGTGGTGAAAACGACCGACACTCAGGCTTCGAGCTTCGAGGGGGATAGCGGCGCCTTCCTCTTCGGGACGGAGACGATCCGTGCGGTCGTGGCGGGGAAGGTTTCGAAGTCGACGCTCACCTTCTCGAAGTTCCAGTTCCAGACCTTCGGGAACTCCTTTGCCGCACCGACCAACGAGATCGATCCGTTGACCGTGACGGAGACCTCGATTCCCGGATTCGAGTTTACCGCGACGGGCACGAGTCCGGAGGCGCCGGGGTGCATCCTGATCGCAAAGATTCCGACGATCCTCATCTCGAAGACGCCGGGCGTGGGGGCGGGCACGACCGGTGGTGGGGAGACGGCGGGGACCTCCAGCGGGGGACCCGATGAGACGGGATCGGAAACGTCCTCTCCCTCCGCGGATACCAGTTTTCCCAACCCCTACTGATCCTGCTTCGTGGTCCCCACCATCCTTCCTGCGCCTACGCCTCTCCCTTTCCCTCGAATGCTGGAGAGCATGTACAGATCGTGTCGCTTGGCTCCTTTTCTCCGCGATGGGAGCAGATCCTGATCGAATGCCTCGTGCGGGGAAGGGGTGAGCAAGGGAGATGGACATTTTTGGAACACTCCTGCCCACGGGGAGGGCCTCCCCTTCTCTGGGCAGGGGCGACGTTTCCTCCCATCCCATCGAAGATTCAGGATATTTGTCGTCGCACATCTCTGGATGGTGTAAAATTTGCTTGAATCTTTCAGGGGGGCATCCTCCATTCATCCCCCGATCTCGACGCGTGCAGAGAGGATCGTCAGGGACATGCCAGCCGATGGAACGAAAAGGAGGCGGGTGCTCCTCGTGGAGGACAATCCCGACGACGCCTTCCTCTTTCGGGAGTATCTCGTCGAGGCCGAGGTGAAGCGTGCGATCCCGACCCGTTTCGAGATCGTGGTCACCGAGACGCTCGCCCAGACGCTCTCCCTCGAGACGGGGAGGGATTACGACATCATCCTTCTCGATCTCACCCTGCCCGATGGGCGGGGTCTCGAACTCCTGGACCGGGTCCATGGAGCGTATCCTGGGATTCCGATCATCATCCTCACCGGTCTCGACGACGAAAGGACCGCGGTGGAGGCGCTCGAACGCAACGCCCAGGATTACCTCGTCAAGGGGAAGGTGACACCGGAACTCCTCTGGCGCGCCATCCACTATGCGATCGAGCGCAACCGGCTCGATGCCCAGAAGAAGCATTTCATGATCCTGGCCAGTCACGAGTTGAAGACCCCCGCGACCCTGATATCTGGGTATGCGGAGTTGATGACGATGGAGACCGATCTTCCGCTGGAGTGCCGGAAGCACCTCACGTATATGCGGCGGGGGGTGCAATGGCTCACCGCAGTCGTCAACGATCTGATCGAGGGGGTTCAGCTCGACCTGCGCCGGATGCCGCTCCACAAGGCACCGATCCTTCTCGAAGATCTCCTCGTCGAAACGCTCGATCGTCTCTCCCCCTTCCTCCAAAGCCGACAGCTCGAACTCTGCGTGGATGGGAGTATCGCCACGCAACCCCCGATCGAGGGGGATCGGCGTCGGTTGTGGCAGGTCTTCACGAACCTTCTCGGCAACGCGATCAAGTTCACCCCGGATGGCGGAGAGATCCGGATCTCCGCAACGCCCTGGAACGGCGAATGCCGGGTGAGCATCGCCGACAACGGGATCGGAATTCCCGCGGAAAAACTGGAGGCCGTATTCGAACCCTTCGTCACCCTCGAAAACCCGATGCTCCATTCGTCGAGCAAGAGCGCCTTCATGGGGGGGGGGATCGGGCTCGGCTTGACGATCGCCCAGGGGATCGTGGAAGCGCACGGCGGCAAGATCTGGGCCGAAAGCAACGAGGCGGGCGCTCTCTTCCACCTCACCCTCCCCTACCATCCCCACGGTCGTTGAGGGAGGGGGCGGAGAAACGCGACGCCTATCCTTTCCGCCGTGCCCGATGACGGGTGAGCCAGTCGAGGAGACGGGGATAGACCTCTTTCTCGGCGTGGCGACCACAGAGGAGGTCGAAGTGCCCGTAGTGGGTTTCGTTCCCCTCGGCGGTGCCGAAGATGCGCATCTCGTGGGGTCCGTTGCCGAGTGCGGCCAGCGAGACCGCCACCGCCGCCGGCGGGCACTGGCGGTCCCGATCCCCCCCCACGAGAAGGACCGGGGTCGAAACGCCGGAGAGGTGGGCCATGAAGTGGAAGGTCCCCGCCTCGTTCGTCAGCCCCTCCGGGGTGTAGGTCGAGGCGAGTTGTGCCAGCACCCGTCCACTCACGAAATCGGCGAGACTGGCCTTGACCGCACGGCTCGCCTCGGGTGTCATGTTCGGAAGCCAGTAGTTGAACGTCTCGATCGGGTTGGAGAAGCGGCCGGCAAAGGGAGCCCAGAGCCGGCTCAGATACCCCGCCGGCACCTTCCCTACGCCGACTGCCAGCGGGACGAAGGGAAGGAGGGGTGAAAAGGCGCCGTCCGTGCCGTGATAGGAGAGGCTCGAACCGATCGTGATTCCGCTGGCGATCCGGTCCGAACCGTGACGGGCGAGGTGACAGAGGAGGAGAATCCCGCCCATGCTGTGGCCGATCCAGTGGAGATCGGCATAGGGGGAATGGGAGAGGATATAGGCCACGATCGCCGGATCGTCCCGGTCGATGTAGTCATCGACGCACCAGTCGTAGCGGATCCGTCCAGGTTTCCTGCTATCGGGGCGTCCCCGAAGATCGCAGACCCAGACCTCGTAGCCCTTGCCGGCAAGCCAGCGCGCCAGGGCGGGAACCCCTTTCCCGGTCAGGCCGAGGTCGAAGGACGCGTGCGTGGCCGCAAGGCCGTGGTGCAGAAGGACCGGTTCGCCGTGTGGATCGGCTCCTCGGGGATGATAACGGTGCAGGGCCAGGCGCCAGCCATCCTCCGTGTCCACGAAATGGATCTCGTCCTCCCGGCTGACCGGTCGATAGCGCCGTGAAGCCGCTTCTCCGCCGAGATGGACGAAGAGGAGCACCAGGAGCCAGAAGGCGAGCAATTCGATCATCACATTCCCCTCCGGAGGAATTCGCCAGATCGGAACAGTTCCACTCGGGTCACGTTGCCGGATGCGCACGGCGCGTTGGATCGTGCCATTGCGATCGTCGTCTCATTCTTCCTGAGGAATCGCGCGCAGGGTCATCGAGATGGGGGGGATCTTCTGCCTCGAGTTCCGGATCGTGATCTGCTTGGGGGCAGGCGGGATGTAGCGATCCTTGGCGATGCTGATCGTATAGGTGCCGGGGACGGGGAGGAGGAAGGCGCATGGGGTCTTCTCCCTGGCCTTCTCGCCGTTGAAGTAGATGTCGGCGCCGGGGGGAGTGGAGTAGATGTAGACCGGCTGGGAATAACGAAGATTCGCCCGCGAGCGTCCCTTGGGCTGCCATCGTACCGCCGCACCGGCAACCCGTGGATGCTCGGGAAACTCGAAGTGTTCGCCCCGGGGGGCCTCGGCGATCGCCTCGGGAGACGGCTCCGGAGGAGGGAGGGGGGGAGCCTCGTTGGGGGACCCCTCCGCTTCGTAAGGGAGAGCGCCCGCTTCGTACGGAGCGGGCGCGGCGGGCGGGACGCTGCCCGGTTTCTCCGATTCCGGCATGGCGAACTCGGGGCGCTGAAGCGGGGTTTCCCGGGTGGCCCCCTGCCGTTCCGCGGCCTCGTCCGGATGCCGCTCCGTTCCGAGCCTGTCGGTGAGGAGGAGGACGAGGAAGAGGATCGCGCCGACGAGGAGGACGATCACGCCGCTCAGCAGGTAGGGATTGTTGGATATCCGTTGCAATCGTCCGAGGAGGGGCAAGGGGGGAGCATAGGGGATCGGCTGTCCGGTCTGTTCCTCGTAGGGTTCCTCCGGGGCATTGGGATCCGTGAAGATGACCGGATAGGTGGGGGCTTCGCTCGCGGCAGCCTCGGGAGGCGCGGCATGTCTCGGGATCGTTGGGACCGATGCGGTCGTCTCCCCATCGGTGGCGGGATGCGTCTCTCTCTCTCCTGCCCCCTTGACGGAATGCGGTGTGGTGCCGGGACGCCCTCTCCCCTTTGCACTCCCCTTTCGGGCGCTGACCGGTATCTTCAAGGTCGGCACTTCTCCGGTTGCGGTCCCTGTCTCCCGATCGCTCTCGAACGCCGCTTCCTGCCTCGGCAGATCGGGCACGCTTAGCCTCCCCTGCTCCATGGGGGGGAGGAGCGCCTCGTCCTCCTCGGATTCTCCGAAGTCTTCCAGGGATGCCTCCTCCTCCTCGAAGAAGGGACGCGAGGGGGTGGGGAATTCGATCTCCCGCTCCTCGACCTCCGCTTTGCCTGCCTTCTTCGTGGAGAGGAAGATCCCATCGGGGTCTTCCTGACGCGAGAGGGCGCGGGCTTCCGAGAGGAGGGAGGCGACCTCCTCCTCGTCGAGTTCCTGGCTATCCTCCTCCTCGGGAAAGAGTTCCTCGGGGAGCTTCACGATGACGCTGTCGCCACCGTCGGTATCGGGAACCTCCGCGTCGAAGAGCTGGTTCAGGTACCGCCCGATATCCCGCGTCGTCACGCTACCGGGGATCGTTTCGAGAAAGCTCTCGAGTGCCTGGTGGAATTCGAAGGCCGTGGCATAGCGCTCCTCGGGCTTTTCCGACAGCGCCTTCATCACGATCTTTTCGAGATATGCCGGGACGTAGGGGTTCAGATCGCGGGGAGAGGGAACGCGGCACTCCTTGATCCGCCGCATCGTCTCGTACTGGTTCTCCATGGCAAAAAGGCGGCTGCCCGTCGCCAGTTCCCACAGCACGATGCCGGTGGAGAAGATGTCGGAGCGCCGATCGATCGTTTCCCCCTTGATCTGTTCCGGGGAGAGATAGGAGATGTTCCCCTTGGGGACCGCCGCGATCGTGTCGGATTGCCGGTCCGCCGACTTTGCCACCCCGAAGTCTTGCAGCTTCACCTCGCCGTTGAAGGTGAGGAGGATGTTCTCCGGAGAGATGTTCCGATGGACGATGTTGAGGGGATGGCCGTCCTCCGAGGTCTGTTTGTGGGCATAGTCGAGTCCGAGACAGACCTCGGAGATGATCTTCACCGAGTACTCGAGGGGGATCGGATTGCGGGCCTGCCGTCCCCGCCGGATGACCTTCTTGAGGTCATGACCGTGGATGTACTCCTGGACGAGGAAGACGGTGTTCTTGAATTCTCCGAGGTGATGGATCTTGACGATGTTCGGATGATCGAGGCGCATCCCGAGACGGGCCTCGTTGACGAGCATCGCGATGAATTCCTCGATGTCGGCGAGGGAGGGAATGATCCGCTTGACGACGACCGTCTTCCCCCCCCCCTTCGGCGTCAGTTCCTTGGCCAGATAGTATTCCGCAATATCCTTGGAAGCGATCTTCTCGATGAGCTGATAGTTCTCTAGTCGGATCCCTTCTATCATGGTGATTCGCTTCGCTTCACGTCAAAGGGGGGGGAAGAGTGGATTTTCTCAAGAAATATCGAAAAGTTCGAACTTTTCTACCACATTTTTCGCCGGAGTGTCAAGCGGAGTCTCTACCTCGCAGGTTTTGGAATTGCGGATTTCGCAGGGGATTTCCGGGGAATGACGGCGTGCCGGTGCGCTCGTTCACCTGGTCGGTTTTCCAGGGGACGTCTTCCCGGCATTTCGAATATCGGACACGAAACGGAGGGATCTTTCAAGAAGAGGGAAAAATTTTTCCTGGATTGAAGATGCCGCGGGGGTCGAAGCGTGCCTTGATCCCCCGCTGCAAGGCGATCAGCTCCGGCGAGTGTTCCATGGGCAGAAAGGGGGCCTTCGTCAGGCCGATGCCATGTTCGCCGGAGAGGGTTCCCCCAAGGGAGAGCGTGAGGGTGAAGAGTTCGGGGACGATCGTCTCCTCGGCCCGGCGTTGCTCCCCTCTATCCGCACAGAGGAGGTTGACGTGGATGTTGCCGTCCCCCGCGTGGCCGTAGGTGGCGGCTTTCAGCCCGTGGCGTGCGGCAAGCGCGTGGGTCTGTGCTACGAGATCGGGGATCGACCCGAGGGGAACGGCCACGTCTTCGGAGATCTTGTGCGGAAAACGGCGCGAGAGCATACGGGAGACGATCCGGCGGGTTTGCCAGATCCGTGCCCGTTCTTCTCGATCGGTGGCGATATGAAGGCTTTCGGCGCCGAGTCGCCGGAGATGATCGTGGAGGCGCCCTCGGAGGCGAGGATCGGCGGCCTCCGCGCCGTCGAGTTCGAGGATCAAGGCGCCCCCCGTCCCCCGCGGGATGGGGAAGGGGGCTGCCGGGCCTGTTTCGGAGAGCGCGCGCTCGTCGAGGAACTCCAGGGTGGCGGGGAGGATCCCGATGTCGAAAATCCGCACGACCGCGTTCGCCGCGCTGGAGAGATCGGCGAACACCGCCCAGAACGTAGCCACGGGGCGGGGGAGGGGCAGGAGGCGAAGGGTGATCTCCGTGACCACCCCGAGCGTCCCTTCGGAACCGACGACGAGGGCGGTGAGGTCATAGCCGGCCACTCCCTTCATCGACCGCTTGCCGAGACGATGGACGACCCCCCCCCCGGCCACGAGGCGGACACCGAGGACGTAATCCCGGGTGACCCCGTACTTGAGGGCACGGGGGCCCCCGGCGTTCTCCGCGACGTTGCCGCCGATCGTGCATCGGTCGAGACTGGCCGGATCGGGGGGATAGAAGCGCCCCTTCGCCTCCACGGCCCGCTGGAGTTCCCCCGTGACGACCCCGGGCTCCACGACCGCGATCATATCCCGCTCGGAGACCGAGACGATCCGGTTCATCCGGGCAAGAGAGAGAACGATGCCTCCGCCCCTGGGGATCGCGCCGCCACTCTTTCCGGTGCCCGTGCCGCGGGGCGTGATCGGAATGCCCTCGGCTTCCGCGAAGCGGACCACACGCACCACATCCTCCTCGTTTTCCGGAAAGACGACCGCCTCCGGAGGGTGTGGCGGTGCATGCGAGGCATCCGCGCCGTACTCCGCGATCCCTTTCTCCTGGACCTTCTCCCGGCCGAGACGGGCTGCGAGTTCACCGATCCATCGCGGGCGAATCTTCGGGTGCATCGCGTTTTCTCCTCTCCGCGTTCTTGCAGGGGTTCCCCTTCCTGGGGTTTGCCCCCCCTTCCGTCGCGCCTTCGGTGGGGGCGGGTCTGGAGGGCTCCTCCTGTCCGACGCCCTTCCTCGTCCTTCTCCTCCTCGAAGATCAGGATCTCCTCGATGGATCCTGGGCCTTCTCCTCTCCCGTCGGCAAAGAGATGGCATGCGGGGCGTGGTTCTTCCCCCCTTCGATGTCGGTCGGGCTCGTCCCCTCTCTCGGTGAATTCGAGGACTGCAGGAGATAGGTCGTCAACATCCCCTTCCCCTTGATCGGCACCTTGCCACGTGGCAGGAAGTGGAAGCCTCCCTGGAGGCGTTGAAAGACCTCTTCCGAGACATGGATGGCACCGGGCAAACCGGAGGATTCGAGGCGAGCCGCCAGATTCACGGTATCTCCCCAGATGTCGTAGGCGAACTTCTTTTGCCCCAGGACCCCCGCCAGCACAGGGCCGGCGTGCATACCGATCCGAAGCTGCATCTTCTCCCCATCGGGACGGTGGATCTCTTCAGAACTCTCGATGATATCGAGGGCGAAAGCTGCCAGGTGATCGAGGTGTTTCGGATCGGCGGGAGCAATCCCGCTGATCGCCATGTAGGCATCTCCGATCGTCTTGATCTTTTCGATCCCATAGGACTCACAGAGCGCATCGAAATGGAGAAAGGTCTTCTGGAGGAAGCGGGCGAGTTCTTTGGGAGAGGCGCGGGAAGCCAACTCGGTGAAGCCGACGATGTCGGCGAAGAGGACGCCCACATCGGGATGGAGTTCGATGACGTTCTTCCGGTCGTGCTTCAACTTCCGCAGGATCCGTGATGGCATGACGTTGAGGAGGAGACGCTCGGAGGTCTTCTTCTCCCGGACCAGCCTCTCGTGGAGCAATCCCTTTTCGATGATGGTGGCAAGCTGCGTGGCGATCAACTGGAAGATCTCTACATGGACATCCTTGTAGACGTGGGGCTGACGACTCGAGAAGAAGATGAATCCGATCGCTTTTCCCATTGAAATGAGCGGGCAGGTGAGACTCGAACGGAGCCCCTCCGCCACGATCCTCCGCGTCGATCGGGAGTTCGGATGGGTACGGAGATAGGACTCGAGATCGTTGAGGATGCGGGGACGGCGCGTTTCAAGGATCTTCTGGAGGCTGCTGCCCGCCATCTTCTCGCGATACCCGACGGGCAATTGGATCTCGATGCCGTCCGCGCGGGCCCAGTAGCTGGATACGACCCGCCCCTCTTCCTCGAGCAGGGCAATACCGATCCGGTCGTAGGGGAGAATCGACCGAAAGGTCTCGTAGACTTTGTTCAGAATCTCTTCTACGATGAATCCTTCGTTCAGGACATTCGTGACTTCGAGGAGGGTGTAGAGTTCGCCGAGTCTCGATTCGAGATTTCGGGAAAGGAGAAAGGCGGAGTGGGCCAGGTTCTGGAGATCGTCCTCGGCGTGTTGGTTCCCTTCGAATCGGGCGTCGAGGCCGGGGGCCGTGATCCGGTTCCACGCCCCCTCCTCACTCGTTCCCGAGTGGAGCGATCGAAGCCGCCGATCGACCTTTTCGAGGAAGCGGACCAGGTTGTCGACGCGGGCCATTCGTTCCCGGATACGGCGTTCGTTGGCGATCATCTTCTCGGCGACATGGCCGAAAGCGATCATCAGGAGCAGGATGATGAGCCGCATCCAGATCTCGTTGGGGTCGTGTTCTCCAATGATCGCCCGCCTCAGCGGGACATGATCGAAGAGATAGGCGTGGAGGAGAGACTCCAGCAACCAGTATCCACACCCCATCACCGCGCCGAGCGTGGTCAGGGACTTCCATCGAAGGCGCATCGAGACACCTCTTGTTGTCCTGAGCCGGTTGCATGAGGCGAGGACCGGCAGAAGAGAGAACGATGGCGAAGTTTCTTCATTCCTCCTTTTGCGCATCCCCGGTAGAGGGACCTGTCGCCGGGATTTGGCGAGGAAGGGAGAGATAGAAGGTCGTTCCTTCCCCCTTCGTGCTGGTGAACCAGACTTTTCCTTTCAGGTATCGTTCCCCCAGCAACTTCATGCTATACGTTCCGACGCCCCGTCCCTTTCCCTTCGTGGAGAAGGAACGCCGGAAGATCTGGAGTTGAACCGAGCGGGGGATGTAACCAGGATTGTGAACCTGGAAGCGGACCGAATGGCGGTCCCCATGGCAGGAGATCTCGATCTGGTCTTCCGGCGAGGTGGCCTCGAGGGCATTCTTGACCATGTTTGCGAGGATTCTCCGGAGCAGGACCGGGTCACTTTCGATCTCTCCCCCTTCGGCGTGCGTGTCGAGAACGATCTCACGCTCCCTGAATTCGGCAGCCTGGGAAAAGAGCGCTTTCACTTCGTACAGGAGGGTGTTCGGATCGATGGGAGAGAGCCGAAGCACCAGTTCTCCCCGTTCCGCTTCCAGAAGACGACGTTGTGCCTCGATCTCCTCGTGGAGTCTCCAGGCCGTCGTCTGGATCGCCTCGAGGAACGCCTCTGCATCTTCCAAATCTTCCAAGAGATCGATTTCTTCGAGAAGCCCCGTGTAACCGATGAGGACGTTGAGTATGTCGTTGATGTCGTGGAAAAAGGTTCTCTCCAGGGCCTCTCTGCGCTTTTCATCGCGGATGTCGAGAAACGTGACCACCGTGAAGCTCTGGTCGTGGCACTGGTAGGGGGAGGCCCATACCCGGAACTCATAGACCGCACCATGGTGAGTACAGATCGTACACTCATCCTCCACGGTTTCCTCCTTGACCTGGGAGAGGAGAACCGTTGTGGTCGCCCCGCAGACCTTGCAATATTCCGTCGTTCCACACCCTCCCGCTGCAGCGCGGGCATGGATACAACCAAAGATCTCTCCGGGTCGTCTTCCCAGGATCGCTTCATCCCCGCTTTCGTCGCGCAATGCCAGGAGACGACGGTTGTAGTACACCACCTGACGCTCCTGGTTCAGGACCATGAGGATGCAAGGGATCGTCCTGGCAAGATGATCGAGCAGGGCGGACTGCATGATCAGGTGGTGGTCCCGCGAGATGGTTTCCGCATCCACCCTTTCCGCAGGAGCGAATGCCGTCTTAGGAGAAGACATCGAATTTCTCCACTCCGCCCCGTGAGGCAAGAGGCATGACCCCCCGAAGCCGATACGGGGCATGAGGTCTGGGGTTTCCATCATTCCCTCTCCAGTCGATTCTACGCTCTTTTGTTCGAATCATCAAATTGAGCCCCTTGCAGTCGATCATGCGTCTTTCATGGATCGATCCTGGGATGGCATGCGCCGAACTCTTGACAACGCAGCCGCATCTGCTATACTCGACCAGGGTGCGGAGGGGTGCCGTATTTCCTCGGACATCCTCCATCTCTCGTCCTGCCGTCACTGTCAAGCCCGATCTCCATCTTCACGCCAACACAAAGGACCCGCCATGAAACTGAAGAAGATCGAGCTGTACGGCTTCAAGTCTTACGTCAGCCGAACCCCGTTTCGTCTTCCTTCCGGCGTGACTGCGATCGTGGGGCCGAACGGATGCGGCAAGAGCAACGTCGTCGATGCGATCCGGTGGGCATTCGGGGAGATGAGCGTAAAGACCCTGCGGGGGGGGGAGATGATGGATGTCATCTTCAATGGGAGCCAGGCCCTCGAGCCGGCGAAGATGGCGAAGGTCTCCCTCACCTTCGAGGTGGAGGAAGGGGAAGAGCCCCCCTGGAAGGCCTTCTGCGACGGTCCCGAGATCACGATCACCCGGAAGATCTCTCGCAACGGAGAGCGGGGCTACCTCATCAATGGCAACCCCTGCCGGATGCGCGACATCACCGCGATCTTCCACGGAACCGGCCTGGCCCAGCGCAACGGCTACGCGATCATCCAACAGGGACAGGTCGAACGCCTGATTACGGCCAAACCGACGGAGCGGCGGATCGTCGTCGAAGAGGCCGCCGGCATCACGGGCTACAAGGAGCAACGCCAGCAGGCCCTCCGAAGGATCGAGAGCGTAGAGCAGGATTTCGAACAACTCCGCATGATCATGCGGGAGAAGAAACGACAGATGAACGCCCTCGAGCGGCAGGCGAAGCGGGCACGGAAATATCGAGAACTCAAGGAACGACGCCGGGAACTCGACCTCAAGCAGGCCCGCTACGAACGGTCGATCTACGACCGCCAGATCCAGCGATCCGAGGCGGAGATCCTCACCCTTCGCCACAAGATCACCCGCCTGACGGAACGCTTGAAACACCTCGATGCGCAACATCTCGAACAACGGCAGAAGAATCGCGGTTCCTCCCAGGAACTGACCGGGCTTCGGGAGGAGATCGTCGAGACGGACCGAAAGATCCAGGAGGAACGCCACCGGATCGATACGATCGAACGGGAGATCAAGACCCTCTCGGAACAGTTCGCCCGACACACCGGCGCAGAGGAGAACTTCGCCCGCAAGGAGGAGCAACTCCTCGCAGAAATCGAAGGCGTGAGCGCCCAGCAGGCGGCATGCGAAGCAGAAGTGGCGGAGAACCAGGAAGCGATCGAGGTCGCCGAAGAAGAACTCCGCGAACTCCTCGCGATGAAGGAGAGCCTCACAGCCCGCAGCGAAGCGGATCAGAAAGCGCGATACGCCGCCGAGGCCCGCCTCCAGTCCGCCCACGACCGCCGGGCCGAGCTGGTGAAGCGCTTCCACGAGATCGAGGAACTCCTCGCCCGGATCGCGGCGGAAGAGGAGACCCTCGCCCGCAGGATCGAAGAGATCGAAAGCGCCCAGAAGGCCATGGAAGAGAAGGTCTCGGCGCAGGAAGCGGAAAAGTGTCGGCTCGAACGGGAACTCTTCGAGGAGGACGAACGGAGCGTGGCGCTCGCCGAGGAACTCGAAGCGTGCGAACTCGCCTACAACCGGCTCCGCGAGAAGTGGAAGATCGACGAGATCCGGCTCCTCTCCCTCGAGGAGCGCCTGGGCGGCGAGATGAGCGATGCCCTCCAGCGCATGGTCGCCGCCGGTGGCATCGGCGAAATCCGCTTCCACGGCATCCTGGCCGACCGGCTCGTCGTCGAACGCGCCTTCGAGACCGCGATCGAGAGCATCCTGGCCGACCGGCTCGAGGGGATCCTCGTCGATGACCTCGATGCCGGGATTGCGGCGTGCCGGAGCCTCCGGGAGATGGAGGCGGGGGGATGGGCGACCTTCATCCCCCGCCACGTCGAGGCGAGCACTCCCCCCCCCCTCCCTGCCCCGGAGGGCGCGCAGCCCCTCGTGGAATGTCTCTCCGTCCCGGAAGCGGACCGCCCCCTCGTCACCCATCTCCTCCGGAATACCTTCCTCGTCCCCGACCTCGACACCGCACGGCAGATCGCCTGCACAGACGGTTTCCACGGAACCCTCGTGACCCCCACCGGAGAGATCCTCGACGCCTGGGGATGCGTCACAGGGGGAACCCCGCAGGAGGGCAGCGGCATCCTCGAGAAGAAACGGGAGATGCGCGAACTCTCCGAACAGATCGAGCGACTCCGTGAAGAACTCGGCCGCCGGGAGGAGGAACGGAGCGCACTGCGCGACCGGCTCTCCGCCGCGGAAGCCCGGGTCGAGGAACTCAAGGCGCTCCAGCGGCAGGCGGAGATGGTCCTCCTCAACCATACGAAGGACCTCGAACGAATCCGCCACGATCGGGAACAGATCGAACCCCACCGGCAACGCCTCCGCAACGAACTCGAAGGTGCGCAGACCGCGAAAGCCGAACTCGAAGAGGAGATCTCCGCGATCGATCGGACGATCGAGGAGAGCCAGGCCGAAATCCTTCGCTTCACCCAGGCCCTCGAAAACTTCGAGTCCGCTTCCAGCGATCTCGAAGCACGCATCGAGAACCTCTCCGAAGAACTCACGGAACGCAAGGTGCAGGGCGCCGCGGGGCGGGAACGCATCGAGGCGCTTGCCCGCCGGAAGGTCGAACTCGAGGAAGCACGGGCCGAACTCCACCGGGAGGCCGCCCGCCTCAAAGAGGAGATCGCCGATCATTCCAGCCGGATCGCCACCCTCGAGGGAAACCGCAAACACCACCTGGCCAACCTCGAAGCCCTCCTCTCGATGCGTAGCGCCCTTTCGGTGAGACGCTCCGAACTCGAAGCCTCCCACAAGGGAGACCTGGAGGCCCTCTCCACCCTGGAGGCGGAGATCGCCCACACGACCGAACGCCTCGACCGCTGCAAGGAGGCCCTCCAGAACGAGGCGCTCGCCCACAACACCGCCACCCTCAAGCGCCAGAACCTCCTCGACGCGATCCTCGAAAAGTACCAGCTCGAACTCGAAGCCTCCCCTCTCGATGCAGATCTGCCCGCCATCACGGAGGCGGAGAAGGAGGAACTCCGAGAGATCACCAAGACCCTGGAGAACTTCGGCGAGGTGAATCCCCTGGCGCTCGACGAGTTCGAAACGGTGAAGCACGACTACGACGAACTCGAAGCGCAGAAGGCGGACCTCACGAAATCGATCCACGATCTTCGCGAAATCGTGCGCCGGATCAACCGTGAGTCCACCCGTCGATTCCGCGAGACCTTCGACGCGATCAACCAGCAGTTCCAGGAACTCTTCCCCCGCCTCTTCAATGGCGGGCAGGCACGCCTCGTGCTCACCGATGAGAAGAACCTCCTCGAGACCGGTATCGAGATCATCGCCCAGCCCCCCGGCAAACGCCTCCAGTCGATCAACCTCTTCTCCGGTGGCGAAAAGGCGATGATCGTCATCAGCCTGATCTTCTCGATCTTCCTCATCAAGCCGAGCCCCTTCTGCCTCCTCGACGAGGTCGATGCTCCGCTCGACGAGGTCAATGTCGATCGCTTCAACCGGATGGTGCGTGAACTTTCGGAGAAGACCCAGTTCATTCTGATCACGCACAACAAGAAGACGATGGAGACGTGCGACTCCCTCTACGGGATCACGATGCAGGAGCCCGGGGTCTCCCGTGTGATCTCGATGAGCCTGCACTGATCCT
>CAZTSL010000072.1:0-24935 GCA_964616915.1 uncultured bacterium | reverse complement strand
CTCGTCCACCTCCTCGACCTCTCGGCCCCCGATCCGGTGAGGAACTTCCACGTCGTCAACGAGGAACTCGCCGCCTACGACGAACGGCTGGGCGAGAAACCCCAGATCGTGGTCCTCAACAAGATCGATCTCTACCCCGACGAAGCCCCCCTGGAAAGGCTACGGCCCCACTTCTCCGGGTTTCCCCTCCTTGCGATTTCCGCCGCTACCGGCCGGGGGGTCGATCGGCTCGTTGCCACGATCGCCGGAGAACTCAGAGCGCTCCCCCCTCCCTGAGCTTCCGAAGGGGCGTGGGAAGGTAGCGGCGTTGCCGGGAAGAAGGGGAGAGGATCTCGTGCGCCACACGCCCCACTTCCAGGTCGATCGAGACGTACATCCGCATCTTGTTGCTGCATGTGCCCGTGTTGAGAACCTCTCCTTCGGGAAGGGTGTAGTGGAAGGGAACATGCGTGTGGCCAAGCACGATGAAGTGCGCTTCGTGACGCTCGAGCAGGCTTCGTGCCCCCTCGGCGTAAGGACCGGCGGGTCCCCCGAAGCGGCGGTGCTTGAGCATGACGTCGTGCCACTCGAGATGGGTGGCGACCGCCGAAAGGCCGAGCATCCGCAGGGACCCGGAAAACCAGGTCGCAGTCCGGGCAAGCGCCTCCGTGCGCTGCCAGATCGGGTCGAACTGGTGGCCATGGAGGAAGACCGCCTTGCGGCCCTTGTGACGCACGACGAGCACCTCCTTGGCTCCAAGGGTCTCCCGGGCGACATCGTCGTGGTTGCCATGGACGTAGTGGTAGCGACTCGTGGAGAAACGCTCCGTCAGCCGGGAAGTTCTCGAACGGGCACGAAAGAGGTGGGTCTCCCTTCCCCGCCGGGAAGGGATGAGTGCATGGTCCGTCTGATAGATGTCCCCAAGGAGGACGATCCGGTCGTGAGTCGCCTCCAGGTGATCGAGAAAGGCGAGAAAATCCCCCTCCTCGTGGCGGAATGCATCGGTGCGCCGATAGGCGCCGATATGGAGGTCGGAGATCGCTGCGATCCTCAACGGATCACCCCACTTTCTTTGGATCGAATGCGTCCTGGAGCGCGTCGGTGAAGAGGTTGAAGGCCATTACGAGGAGGAAGAGCAGAAGCGTGGCACCGGTCACCTCCCACCACTTACCCGCGAGGAGGTCGAGCCGGGCATTCGAGATCATCCGCCCCCAGGAGGGCTCCCCCGCGATCCCCAGCCCGAGGAAGGAGAGGATCACCTCGTTCTTGATCGCAGCCACGAAGTTGAGCGACATGAAGATGAAGATGAGATGCGAGAGGTTCGGCACGATGTCGGAGAGCATGATCCGCCACGCCGGCATCCCGAAGGAGCGCGAGGCGAGCACGAACTCCCGCTCCTTGAGCTTGTGCACCTCGGCACGCACGTTGAAATAGATCCCCGTCCAGAAGGTGCAGGAGAGCGCGATCACCACGCTGTAGAACCCCTTGAGGTTCGCATACTGCCCGGCGATGTAGGAGAGCGTGATCACCCAGAGGATGAAGGGGACCGCGTTCACCGAGGTATAGACCCAGAGGAGGATGTCGTCGAGCACCCCCCCTACGTACCCCGATACCACGCCCAGGATGACGCCGATCGACACGGAGAAGAAGGCGACCGAAAGCCCGATCGCGAAGGCCTGCTTGATGCTGTAGACGAGTTTGCCGAAGACGTCGTAGCCCTGGATGTCGGTCCCGAAGATCGAGACCGCCCGCCGCGTGGTCGGTTCTGCGCCGGGGGGCGCACCCGGTGGCGGGGGAACGATCCGGTCGTAGGTCTCGCCCGGGGCCACGAACTGCGGACCCACGACGGTCGTGACCTCCTCGAGGGTGCAGAAGAGTCCAAGCTTCACCCCGAGCGCCACGAGCCCGAAGAGGAGCACCACCACGAGCCCGAAGACCCCGAAACGGTCACGCCGGAACTTGCGCAGCGATTTGCGCAGGAGGGACTCCCCGTATCTCTTTTCTCGCTCTCGCTTCATCTCACGCAAGCTTCACTCTCGGGTCCACCAGACTGTTGAGGATGTCGGCGAGCATGTTCGCCAGGTTGACGAGCACGGCGATCAGCATCGTGAAGGCGAAGATCACCGGATAGTCCGATCCCTGGATCGCGGCCAGCAACTTGTAACCCAGCCCCGGCACCACGAAGAAGGACTCGAGGAGGAACGACCCCGTGATGAGAAAGGGGAGCGTCACCACGACCCGCGCGATGATCGGAATCATGATGTTCTTGAGCACGTGCTTGAAGAGGATCGTACGCGTGGTCGCCCCATACGCCTTCGCCGTCCGGATGTAGTCCCGGTTGATCTCCTCCACCGCGATCGAACGGAAGAAGCGGGTGTCGTAACCGAGCGCGACAAAGGTCGAAATCAACGTGGGAAGCACGATGTAACGAAGATTTCTCGGCCAGGGCATGACTGGGATCCTGTCGAGGAGATAGACCCAGTCGAACCCCGACTCGTACCCGATGACCGGAAAGATCGGATGCCCGTACTCGCTCGGGAGGAAGGCGAGAAAATACTGCGCAAAGATCATCACCGCCACGTAGGAGATCGCCATCCCCACCGTGGCGAGCACGATGATCGTCTTGTCGATCAGCGTCCCCCGCCAGTAAGCACAGATCAGCCCAAGCGCGATCGAGATCAACGTATAGAGCAGAAGCGCCGGGAGCGTGAGGGCCACCGAAGGCCCCACCCCATCGAGGAACATCTTGGAGACCGGCTCCTTCGACGACCAGGAATAGCCCAAATCGAGCGTGACGAGATCCTTCATCCCGGAGAGGCATTGATACCAGAGGGGCTTGTCGAGCCCCTTCTCGTGGCGGAAGGCGGCGATCTCTTCGGGCGTGGCGTGCTTGGGGAGGTAGAGGTAGGCCGGGTCGGTTCCCGCAACCCGAAGGACGAGGAAGAGGAGGAGATAGACCCCGATGAGTTGGGGGATCATCAAGGCGACTTTACGCAGGATGTAGCTGCCCATCTCGTTCCTACTTCGACGGCGTAGCGGCAGGCGCTCCCCACCGTTCGAGCCGGACATACTTCTCGTGGTTGTGGAACATCTCCTCCGGCTTGAAGTTCTTCGTGCCGAAGGGGATGAGGTAGTCGCGCGTACGGGCCATCGACCCGAGGAAAACCACGTCCTCGAGGACGATCCGGTTGATCTGCCGGTAGATCGCGTTTCGCTCGGGAGAATCGGGCATCACCGAGGCCTTCTCGTAGAGGGCGTTGACCACGGGATTGTCGTAGTTCATGTTGTTCGAACCCGGAGAGCGGTTCGGCCCATAGACGAGCTGAATGAAGTTCTGGGCGTCGGGCCAATCGGCGCCCCAGGCCAGCCCCATCATCTGGCAGCGCCCCTCCTTGAGCTTACGGGTCAACTCGGCAAAGCGCATCTGGTCGATGCGCACGCGCAGCCCGATCCGCTGCGCCCCCCGCTGGAAGTGGACGGCTTGGGCCACGGTGCGAGCATCCTCCGAGGTGCAGAGCTGAAGCTCCGGGATCCCCTGTCCCCCCGGATGACCCGCCTCGGCCAGGATGCGCCGGGCACGCTCGAGATCGACACCGCGGGTGGGATCCTCGAGGTTCGGGTCGAAGCCGGCCAGACCGGGAGGGATGATCCCGGCATAGACCCGGTTCAGGCCGTTGTAGAAGAGATCGTTGGCCTCGTGGATGTCGTAGGAGAGGTCGAGGGCCTGCCGGATCGGAAGCCCCGCTTTCCCCCCCACGACGGGATCGTCGAAGTTGAAACCCCGGTAGATGAAGTCGAGGAGGGGGAGGGGGTAGTAGCGGTACTTCCGGGCGTACTTCTCCCGGAGGATCCGTTCCCCGCGCGCGTCACGAACCCAGATCCGTTTGTTCCCCTCCCGGCCGCGGAGCTGGAAGACCTCCTCGGTGAACTCCCCCGGCACCCGCGTCCAGCTCGTCATCCCGGCCCGGAACTGCAACCAGTAGGGCTGCGCCTGCGAGAACTCGTGGACGATGACGCGGTCGGCGAAGGGAATCCGCTTCCCCGCGTCCTCGAGCCGTCCCGCGATCCGGTCCTCCTCGGTTCCCTCCGTGGGGTAACGGTCCTCGCGGTACTTCTCGTTGCGCACGAGGACGTACCGGGCGTTCTTGCGCCACTCCACCAGGCGAAAGGGACCGGTGCCGACCGGATGGTTGCCGAAGTCCTGGCCATAGTAGCGCGCGCATTCGAGGGGGTAGAGGGCCATGCCCGGCATGGCGAGGATCCACATGATCTGAGGGAAGGGACGGGTGAGCCGGAGTTGGAGCGTGTAGTCATCGATGGCCACGAGACCGGGGATCTCGGCGTCGTAGTCGAAGGGTTTCCCCCGGTAGCGCTCCCGCAGCTCGTTGAGCCCCTCGACGATCCCATCGACGAGCCACCAGCTCTGGGAATTCGTGGAGAGATCCGCCTTGCGGTAGAGGTTCGTGATGAAATCGCGCACCACGGCCTCACGCCCCTTGCCCCCCGTGGCCGTGAAGCAGGGATCGTCGATGTAGTACTGGCCGGGACGGATCCGGATCGTATAGGTGAGGCCATCCTCCGAGACCTCCGGCATCGCCGCGGCCATGGCGGGACGCAGCTTGTAGGGACGCGCCAGGTACTCGTACTCGTAGAGCGTGTCGTAGACGAGGTTCGCCAGATCGAGATCGTACATCGAGCCGAGGTCGTTGGGGTCGGAGGAACCCGCCACACCAAAGCGCCCCACGACGAGCACCTTCTCCCCGGAATCGGCCCCTCTGCGGATCGTGCAGCCCGGTATGGCAAGGAGGGGGAGGGCAAGGAGGAGGAAGATTCCGACCCCTTGAAAGGGCAAAGAGCGGCCGGTGTCGATGGAACGAAAATTTCGATCTTCTTCGCAACGGAAGCGGCGCATACGTTCCCCTTCAGACGAGGTGGCAGGCCACGAGGTGTTCCTCGCCAGCCGGTCCGATGTTCCGGAGCGTCGGGGTTTCGAGCCGGCAGCGCGCTTCCACCAGGGGGCAGCGGGTGTGGAAGGCACACCCCGCCGGCGGGGCCATCGGGCTTGGGATCTCCCCGCCGATCCCCTCCCGCGGGGCGCGTTTCCTCGGATCGGGAATCGGCACCGCACGAAGCAGCGCCTGCGTGTACGGATGGCGGGGCGTTGCGTAGAGCCGCTTCGAGGCGCTCTTCTCCACGATCCTGCCCAGGTACATCACCGCCACCGAGGTGCTGATGAACTTCACCACGGAAAGGTCGTGCGCGATGAAGATGTAGGTGAGCCCGAAGGTCCGCTTGAGCCGCAAGAGGAGATTGACGACCTGTGCCTGGATCGAGACGTCGAGGGCGGAAACCGGTTCGTCGCAGACCACGAGGCTCGGTTCGAGCGCCAGCGCCCGGGCGATCCCGATGCGCTGGCGTTGCCCCCCGGAGAACTCGTGGGGGTAACGGTTGGCCGTCTCGGGGCGCAGCCCCACGACATCGAGGAGTTCGAGGACCCGTTGCCGGCGTTGCCGCGCCGTTCCCACCCCGTGGGTGCGCAGCGGAGCTGCGATGATGTCGGCGACCGTCATGCGGGGATTGAGACTCGAATAGGGATCCTGGAAGATCATCGCCATCCTGCGCCGCACCGGAAGGAGCGCACGCCCCTTGGCCTGGGAGATGTCATCGCCCTCGAAGCGGATCGTGCCACTCGTCACGTCGTAGAGCCGGATGATCGTCCGCCCCAGCGTCGTCTTCCCACATCCCGACTCCCCCACGAGCCCGAGGGTTTCCCCGGCGTGGAGCTGAAAGCTCACGCCGTCGACCGCATGGACCTTCCCCACGACCCGCCGGAAGATACCGCCGCGCACCGGGAAGTGTTTCTTGAGGTCCCGAACCTCGAGGACCGGAGGAGGAGCAGGCGAGGTCATGGAGGATCCTCCAGGGGAAAGAAGCAGGCGACCCGTCGCCCCTCCTCGATCCCTTCGAGGGGGGGATCCGCCTCGCGACAGCGCGCCGTCACCCGGAAGCAGCGATCTGCGAAGCGACATCCCTGCGGAAGGGAATGGATGTCGGGGACGATCCCCGGAATCGCCTCGAGTTCCGTATCCTCTCCTGTGATCGGCGCATCGATCCGGGGGATCGAGTCGAGGAGCCCCCGCGTGTAAGGATGACGGGGCGCGGCAAAAAGCGCGAAGACGTCGGCTTCCTCCACGATCCGTCCCGCATACATCACGAGAACCCGGTCACACGTCTCCGCGACCACAGAGAGATCGTGCGTGATGAGCAGCGTCGCCATCCCGCTCTGTGCCTCGAGGTCGTTGATGAGTGCGAGGATCTGGGCCTGGACGGTGACATCGAGTGCGGTGGTCGGTTCGTCGGCGATCAAGATCTCCGGTTCGCAGGAGAGCGCCATCGCGATCATCACCCGCTGGCGCATCCCTCCGCTCAGCTCGTGGGGATAACTCCCCATTCGCTCCTCGGGCGCGGGGATCCCTACGCGCCGGAGCAACTCGACCGCACACGCCCGGGCCTGGGAGGGGGTCAACCTCCGGTGCCGCCGCAACACCTCGCAGAGCTGATTTCCGATCGTAAAGACCGGATCGAGCGCCGTCATCGGGTCCTGGAAGATCATCGCGATCTCGGAACCACGAAGTCGCGCCATCTCCCGCTCGGGGAGATCGAGAAGATCCTGGCCTTTGAGCAGAATCCGGGAAGGTGAGACGATTCTTCCCGGCGGATCGGGGACCAGCCGGATAAGCGAGAGAGCGGTGACGGACTTTCCGGAACCCGACTCCCCCACGAGCCCCAGCGTTTCTCCCTCCTCCAGGTGAAACGAAATTCCGTCGACGGCCCGTGCGACCCCGGCTTCCACCTGAAACTCCGTCGTGAGATGCGTCACTTCGAGAATCGGGTTCGCCACGGAGAACTCCATCACCTCGTCGCACGGACCGCTTGCTTTCTTCCCTTCCCCGGAAAGATCGCCTTCCGGTTGGGTCGCAGTGTAGCAGGGCATTCCTCCTTCGTCAAGCAGGAATCCGATGCCATGCGGATTCCACGAATCATGGGCATTCGAGATGCGATGGCCCTCACCCATGGACCATCCGACGGAAAAAAGACTTGTCAGGGGAGGAAAAATCGGATACCATTCTCATTCGAGCTGCGCGGTGTGGGCGTTCATCGCGCACTGTGGCATCGAGGTTGGGGCATCGAATCCGGAGGGGGGATCTGCACCGAGGTGGGCATGACCTCGGGGACGCTCCTTACGAATGAAGACTCGGCCGAGGACCGACCGGATGTGGGGCCGGTCGTTGCGCCGAGTCCCCGATCTCGCCCTCGCCAGCGAAGCGCAAGGGGGACATCATGGGATGCTTGGGGGCGTACGTTGGGTCTTTCGGGCGCGTAACCCTGATCGTGGGGAGCGTGATCGGCCTCTCCCTTCCAGGAGTGGCATTCGCGCAGGGACAACGGGGCCATTCGCGTTCGATCGCCATCGATCCCGCCCGGGAAATCTCGATCGTCAAGGAACGACCGGGGATCATCGACCGGGAACCGGGGGAGACGATCGATGAAGTCGTGGCGGCGGTGGAGGAACTCTACACGATCCTCCTTCGCTACGGGATTCCGGAGCGGGTCGTCACCTACGCATGCCGCCAGACCCAGGCACCCGAGGTGTGCCGGATCCTCCTCGGCGATCTCGTTGCGACGCTCCGGCACTTCCACAAGGTGGGATTCGATCGGGGATACTACGCCACGCTGCTGCAGAGGGACATCTCCGCCTACCTGCGCAGCCAGGTGAACACGCTCTACCAGACGACGAGCCGGGTGAATCTGGGGATGCGTACGTTGCTCCTGACGAATCGCTCCTGGCTCCTCAACCGGCTGGGAGAGAATCGAGGTTCGAGTGCCCTGCTGCGCGATATCCAGGAACTCGACGCGAAGATGGCGCGTTACCGGGAACTGCACGAGGCGCTGATCCATGCGATCCCCGCCTTGCGGGAGGCGGAGGACCCCCGAACGGCGTTGCGGGATTTCCTCTCCCTCTTCCCCGAGTACGCCAGGACGCTCTTCTCCCTCTTCCGCAACTATCCCGAGTATCTGCTCCATCTCGATGCCACGCTCCATTTCCTGGGCAACGACAACGACCTGCGTGAGCTTGCCGTCCATGAGGCCTTCGCGCGCGACTTCGAGACGGTGATCGGGCTTGGGGAGCGCTACGTGGGACTCGACACGAGCACCTTGATCCCCCTCCTCCAGGGAGAGGAGGGGTTGTATGCGAAGATCCGCGAGGCATATCCCCCCCTTTCACTCAGCGCGGAGAGCTGGTTTGCCCTCTTCGGGATGGAGGAACCCGCCGACCTCCACGGGAGTGCCCGTACCGTGGAGCAGGCGCAGAGGATGGCCAACGGCGCCATGCGGGAGATCTACGGGCTGGAAGCGGAGATCGCCCGGGAAGTCTGCCGGCTCCACAATCCGGAGAATCCCGGGAAGTGCGACGACCACTACCCCGTGGGCACGGGGCTCGAAGCGCTCCGGAACCGGGAGAACCCTGTCGCGGCGATCTGCGCGGAGCGTACCGAGACGGAGGATTGCCTTCGTCGCACCGAGATCTTCCGGATGGCCCTCTCCGCGACGCTCGAGAGCGAAGATCCCTCGTTTCGCCTTCTGCTGCGCAACCTCGCCGAACTTCGGATGTCTCCCGAAGATTTCGAGGCGTTCATGGCGGTGGCCGATGCCTTCGCCGAGGCCGTGGGGGACGGCGACGGCCTTACGGTCGAAGAGTTCCAGGAGATCGGGCGTGCCCTGGCCGGGCTCTTCCTCACCTCGGATCTGATGGACCGTCTGCTCTCGGGGATCTGCAAGAACGCCCCGAACGAGACGTGCGGCGATGCGCTGCGCAACCTCGCGGCGACCCTCATCGATCTGCGGCAGGGGAATCTGAGCGTCCAGGAAGCCTTCCTCCAGGGGGTGGCCAAGGTGCTCTTCATCCTCCGCTTCGGCGATACCCTGGCGGTGTTGAACACGATGGAGGACGTCGAGACGAAGATCTGGTACTCCCTCATCGCCAACGACGCAACACGCGGCTTTCTCGCCAACCGCGCCTTCGAGGCCTTCCTCCCCCCCCTCGAGGCGGACTACGCCCATATCGCCGAAAAACTCGCCGACCTCCAGGCGATCCATGCGGAACTCTCCGCCGTGGCCGAAGAGATGTTCGCCATCGACGCCGCCCTCGACGACCCGACCACGACGCCCGAAGAGCGGGAGGAACTCGAAGCACGGATGGCGGAGCTGAAACGAGCGGAGAAGGGGCTTCGAAGAAGCTATCACGACGCGATGATCGAACTGGAAGCCTACTACCTGCACCGCTATCTTCCGAACATGTTCGCCGGGGGCAACCTCGTCCTCAACACCCAGATCGGCCGGGCTCTCGACCGGACCGACATCCATGCGCTCAGTCTCTACGACCTCTTCCGTTACCTCGCGCAGAACGATCCGGGGGGGGATTGGCAACCCTTCCTCGCCAACGTGGTGACGATCCAGGAGATCAGCGCTTCGGCGCGCACGCTGCTCGAAGAGGTCGACCACCTCCACGGGGAGATCCTCGAAGCACGAGATCCGGCCGAGGCCTTCCTCGAAACGGATGCGAAGCAGGTGCAGGAAGCACTCGACCATGAGATGAAGAAGCTGATCGTGGCCAAGATCAACCTCCTGGTCAAGATCTACTTCAAGCTCGAGGCGTTCCTCGATGCGCATCGGGAGGATACGGAGGGTGGGGGGCTGCCGACCCTGCCGGAGGAACTCCCCCCCCTCCCCTTCGACCCGAGCCAACTCCCCCTTCCCTGAAGACGCAAAAGTCGATGCGACCAGAACCCATTGGGATGGCGCGACCAGCAAATCGCTGATCACAGCTCCGAAACCGGTGGGAAATTCATGGTTTCGGTGTTGCTTTTTCTCCTACCCCATGTTATGTTGCCGCCATACCAACCCTTGGAGTGATTTGCAATACCCCTCGGGTTCGCGTTTCCTTGACACGTCGCGTTACGAACTTGAGACGATCAGAATAGGAAGACGATGGGACAGGTTCATAAAAAATCTGGAGATATCATGGATCCTGAAAAACTACTGACGGGCCTTTCGAAGGAAATCGAAACGGCCTTGAAAGACATGAAAAAGGCCAAAGATCCACAGGAGAAACTCGTTCGTAGCAAAACGCTGAAGAATCTGTGCCAATCACTCGGCGTATTTCTCAATTTCATGAGTGATATCATGCCCTATGATGACGAAGACGATGATTCGATGATGTGGGACTTCGAATCGTGACGGGAGGGCACGGAATGCTCACCGAACCTCGAATGGAGGGAAATTCGGGCTGCGCATGAGAACCCCTACCCCGGCCGCTCGGGTGATCATGCCTCCGACATCCTGGGTTTCCTGAGACTGGGCAGCCGGGGATTTCGAGGACCCGGAGACGGAAGAGGAGCATGAAACCAAAGAAGTACATCTTCATCACAGGTGGAGTGGTCTCCTCCCTCGGGAAGGGATTGACGGCCTCCGCGATCGGCGCGTTGCTCGAGAGCCGCGGCCTCAAGATCACGATGCAGAAGCTCGATCCCTATCTGAACGTCGATCCCGGAACGATGAACCCCTTCCAGCACGGCGAGGTCTTCGTCACCGAGGACGGCGCGGAGACCGACCTCGATCTCGGACACTACGAGCGTTTCACCCACGCGCAGATCGGGCGGCGCAACAACTTCACCGCCGGCCAGATCTACGACGCGGTCCTCACCAAGGAACGGAAGGGAGAATACCTCGGCCACACGGTCCAGGTGATTCCCCACATCACCGACGAGATCAAGGAGAAGATCCGGGCGGTGAGCCAGGACGCGGATCTTGCGATCGTGGAGGTGGGCGGAACGGTGGGGGACATCGAGGGGCTCCCCTTCTTCGAGGCGATCCGTCAGTTCCGCTCCGATGCGGGCCCGGAGAACACGCTCTACATCCACCTCACGCTCGTCCCCTTCATCGCCGCGGCCGGGGAACTCAAGACGAAGCCGACGCAACACTCCGTGGCGGCGCTGCGCCAGATCGGCATCCAGCCCGACATCATCATCTGCCGCACCGACCGCCTCCTGCCCGTCGAGATCAAGCGCAAGATCGCGCTCTTCTGCAACACCGCAAAGGACGCCGTGATTACGGCCAAGGACGTGGAGACGATCTATGAGTTGCCCCTGATCCTCCACCAGGAGGGGCTCGACAACAAGATCGTGGAACTCCTCAACATCTGGACCGCCACCCCGAATCTGGCCGCCTGGGAAGAGATCGTCCATCGGATCAAGCACCCCTCCGAAACGGCCCGGATCGCCCTGGTGGGGAAGTACGTCGATCTGACGGAGTCGTACAAGAGCCTGAACGAGGCATTGATCCATGGCGGGCTGGCCAACGATTGTCGGGTGGAGATCGACTACGTCGATTCCGAGGAACTCCTCTCGGCAGGAATCGGACGGCTCGAAGGGGTGGATGGAATCCTCGTTCCGGGAGGATTCGGGAAGCGGGGCGCGGAGGGGAAGATCGCCGCCATCCGCTACGCCCGCGAACGGGGAATCCCCTTCTTCGGCATCTGCCTCGGGATGCAGCTCGCCGTCGTCGAGTTCGCCCGAAATGTCCTTGGCCTCACCCGGGCCAACAGTGCGGAGATGGATCCCGACTGCGAAGATCGCGTGATCGATCTCATGCCCGAGCAGCTCAAGACGATCTACAAGGGAGCCACGATGCGGCTTGGGGCCTATCCCTGTCTCCTCGAACCCGATACCCTTGCCCGGAAGATCTACGGCACGGACCGGGTTTCGGAGCGGCACCGCCACCGCTACGAGGTGAACAACGCCTACCGCTCCGCCTTCCGGGAGAGCACGCTCGTGTGTTCCGGCCTCTCGGAGGACGGCATGCTCGTGGAGATGATCGAACTCTCCGATCATCCGTGGTTCATCGGATGCCAGTTCCACCCCGAGTTCAAATCCCGGCCGATGCAGCCCCACCCCCTCTTCCGCAGTTTCATCGCCGCCGCCCTCAGAGAGAAGGAGCGGCGGGCAGAAGAGCGAACAGGAGTTTCATGAAAGCCACGCCCTTCTCCTTCAAGACCCGCGCGGCCTCGTTCGAGCGCCTAGCCAGGGATGCCTTCGACCTCGTCGTGATCGGTGGTGGGATTACAGGGTGCGGGATCGCGCGGGACGCTGCGCTGCGGGGGATGCGGACGGCGCTCGTCGAGCGGACCGATTTCGCCGCGGGAACGAGTTCGAAGTCCTCGAAACTCGTTCATGGCGGTTTGCGTTACCTCGAGATGTTCGATTTCAAGCTCGTCTTCGAGGCGCTCTCCGAACGGGCCACGTTGATGCGGATCGCGCCCTTCCTCGTGCGTCCCCAGTCGTTCCTCTTCCCGATCTACGAGGACGACCGCAACGGCCCGCTGCGCGTTTCCCTGGGGATGTGGCTCTACGACGGGCTTGCCCTCTTCCGCAATCCCCGCAACCATCGTTTCCACGATCGATCGGAGATCCTTGCCGAGGTTCCGGCCTTGCGGCGGGAGGGGCTTCGGGGGGGGCCCACCTATTACGACGGGGCCACCGACGACGCCCGCCTGACGCTCGAGAACGCCAAGGCCGCCCACCGGGCCGGGGCCGTCGTCGTCAACCATACGGAACTCCTCGATTTTTCCTTCGACTCGGGCGGGAAGATCGAAGGGATCGTCGTTCGGGATCGCCTCTCGGGAACGGAATGGCGGATCGCGAGCCGGGCCGTGGTGAACGCCACGGGTCCCTGGAGCGACCGGATCCGGCAGATGGCCGATCCCAACTGTGAACCGATCCTGCGCAAAACGAAGGGGATCCACTTTCTCATTCCGGCCAGCCGCCTCAAGATCCCCCATGCCGTGGTGATGTCTGCGGTCGGCGACAAGCGCACGATCTTCGCGATTCCCTGGGGGGACGACTTCGTCAACGTCGGCACCACGGACACGACCTTCGAGGGCGATCTCGACCACGTCGCAGCCACCCACCAGGACGTGGAGTACCTTTTGGCCTCCCTTAACGCCTACTTCCCCAAGGCGGGGATCACGGAGGCCGATATCATCAGCACCTACGCGGGGTTGCGTCCGCTCATCGATGACCATGTCCATGCGGAGTCGCAGATATCGCGGGAGCATCGGATTCTGCAATGCCCGAGGTCGGGGCTCGTGACGATTGCGGGGGGGAAGCTCACGACCTACCGGCGGATGGCCGAGGAGGTCGTCGATTACGTGATCGATACGCTGCGGGTCGAACATGGGCTCGCCTTCCCCGAGCCGTGCCGAACCGCCCTTTTGCCTCTGACCGAGGGGGACCTCGGCAGTGCTGCCGCGCTCCAGCAACGGGTCACGGATGCGGTGGAACGCCTGGGACTCCCCCGGGAGACACTCCTCCACCTCCTGCGAAACTATGGAGGACAATATGCGGCGATGCTGGCCCGGATCGAAGAGGACCCCGCCTGGGGCCGCCCGATCGTCGAGGGACTTCCCTTCCTGGCGGCGGAGATCCCCCATGCCGTGGAACACGAGATGACCCTTGCGCTCGCGGACTTTCTCGGTCGCCGCACCCAGCTTCTCCTCCTTGCGCCCAACCAGGGGCTCGATATCGCGCAAGGGGTCGCCGAAGTGCTCGCCACCCTCGAAGGATGGGACCATCGGCGCATCGATCGAGAACTCGCACACTACCACGACATCGTCGCCGAAACCCGCCGTTTTCGCGGCTGAAGTTGCACGAACGGAGGAAACCTTGCTCCCCCAGGAATTTTCATGGCTCTCTGCCGGCTTCCTCTTCCTGATTGGAGGGGGGATCGGTTTCCTGGCCGCCTACCTCTGGCTCCACCGGCCGGCCAGGGCGAAACGCAGAACGATCGAACGGTGGTGTACGGAGCGGCTCGAAAACGCACGCCGGGAACGCACGCAACGGATCGCAGCCGCCGAGGCGGAAGCCCAGAGATTCCAGAGCGAAGAGCGTGCACGGCTGCAGGAGGAATTTCTGGAAGAAGCCAAACGCCTCGACGAAATGGCCTCCCATATCGAGGCGCGCGAGCGCGCCCTGCGCGAACGGATGGAGCGCCTCGTCGAAAAGGAGACGCAACTCACCCGTCTCAACCGCACGATCCTCGAAGCCCGCTCCGCGGCCCAGGCGGCGAAAGAGGAGGCCGAACGATCGAGGAAACGCTATGAGGCCTCCCTCCAGGAACTCGCGGAGACGACCTCCGAAACCCTCCGGAAGGAGCGGACCAAGAGCCTCGTGTCGGAGGCGAAGTTCGAAATCGAGCGCGAGATGCGCCGCACTCTCGACGAGATCCGGGAACACGACGAACTCCATGCCCGGCGGATCATGCGGATCGCCACGGAGCGTTATGGCGCCCAGCACGTCAATCCCCGGACGCCCGCCGCGGTGAAGGCGCCCCATCGGGCCGCCTTCTCCCGGCTCGTCGATCGGGATGGCGTCCTGCTGCACCAGATCGAAGAGGAACTCGGGGTCAACTTCCTCATCGACCAGGAGGGATGGACGATCACCGTGGCGGCCGAGGATGCCGTGGATCGTGAGATCGCCCGCAGGACGCTCGAACGGCTCCTCGGGCGTCGCCGCCTTCCACGGGGAGGGGTCCCGGCGCTGATCGCCAGGATCCGCAAAGAGGTCGATCGGTCGATCATCGAGGCGGGGAGGTATGCAGCCTCGGTCCTTGGCCTGCCGGACATCCACCCCGAACTCCTCCAGGTGATCGGGCGTCTGAAATACCGCACGAGCTATACGCAGAACGTCCTCGAGCATTCGATCGAGGCGGCATTCCTCTGCGGGATGATGGCCGCGGAGATGGGGATGGACCTTCATACGGGCCGGCGCTGTGCGCTCTTCCACGACATCGGGAAGGCCTTCGATCACGAGCAGGAAGGCTCCCATGCCCTCCTCGGGGGGGAACTCCTGGCGCGCTACGGCGAATCGGCCATCGTGGTCAACGCGATCGAGGGGCATCACGAGGAGGTCGCCGCCGACACCGCCTTCCCCTACCTCGTCCAGGCCGCCGATGCGATCTCCGGGGGACGTCCCGGTGCGCGCACCGAGATCGAGGGATCCTACCTCGAATGGATCGAGAGTCTCGAACGGATCTCCACGAGTTTCCCCGGCGTCCGCAAGTCGTATGCGATCCAGGCCGGCCGGGAGGTCCGCGTCTTCGTGGAGGAGGATCTCTCCGAAACCGATCAGGCGCGCCTCTCCAAGGCGATCGCCCGCCAGATCGAGTCGGAACTCGTCTTTCCCGGCCAGATTCGTGTGACCGTGATCCGGGAGAAGTGGGTCACCGCCACGGCGAACTGAGGGATCACTCCGTGCCGCGCGGCAGCATCGCCGCCGCTTCCAGCCGCCCCCGCATGAAGCGGAGCTTCCAGACCATGAAGAGCGCCTCGAGGAAGATCCGCCGGGACATCTTCGACTGTCCTACCCGCCGGTCCGTGAAGACGATCGGAATCTCCCGGATCCGGAAGCCGTAGAGGTGCGCCTTGTAGGTGAGTTCGATCTGGAAGGCGTAGCCGTTGCTGCGCACGTCGTCGAGCGGGATCGTCTCGAGCACCTCGCGCCGGAAGCACTTGAAGCCACCGGTGAGATCGCGGTAGGGGAGCGAAAGGATCGATCGGGCGTACCACGATCCCCCCATGCTGAGAAAGCGGCGGAAAATTCCCCAGTTTCGGACTCCCCCCCCGGCAACGTATCGCGAGCCGAGCACGAGGTCGCTCCCTTCGATCGCCGCCAGGAAATCGGGAAGGTAGTGGGGATCGTGGGAGAAGTCCGCATCCATCTCGAAGATGTAGTCCGCCCCCTGGGCGAGCGCAAATCGGAACCCTTCGAGGTAGGCGGTTCCGAGCCCCATCTTGCGGGGACGGTGGTGTACGAAGAGCCGATCCTGGTACCTGCTGCGGAGGGTCTCCGCCGCCGCCCCCGTCCCATCCGGAGAGTTGTCGTCCACGATCAGGATCGAGACCTCGGGGCAGACCGAAAAGACCGCTTCCACGATCGCCTCGATATTCTCCCGCTCGTTGAATGTCGGAATGATGATCATCGTTGACGGCATCTGCCTGCTTTCCCCGAAACGAGCCCAACCGAGAGGAATCGAGGGCAGCATACGATGCCTGCGCCCTTTCGTCAAGGCACTCGAAGGGGCTTGCGGATCGATCCATGAAACCCACTGGAGGCTGGACCCGATGCTTGGGGAGGAGCGGCGGCGCCTGGGATGGTCGCGCCATCTTTCCCTCGAAACGCCGCTTCCCCCTCCCTCTTCCCTCTTCGACCCCCTTGAAGCCGATCGTGCGTCTTTCATGGATCGATCCTGGCTCCACGGACGCCCTTGCTTTACCCCCTCGGAGAGGATAGAATCGAACAGTGTCCTCGTCACGACGAGGAGGAACCCCAATCCGGAATCCGCACCAGGGAGAGATTCGTAGCGATGCAACAGAACGTCGAATTCGCCAATCTCCAGAGTCGTATCCTGCTCAAACCCTTCTTCGAGCGGCAGTTCATCGTTCCCGTTCCCCCACCGAAACCGATGGAGTGGATGTTGCGCACCCTTGAGCGGACGATCCTCAAGCCCGACATCGGGCATATCGAGATCGACCGGCCGATCTTCCTCATCGGGCTGCCCCGCTCCGGAACGACGATGCTCCAGGATATCATGGCCTCCCACGAGAAGATGGCCTATATCTCGAACACGCTCCAGAACTTCGAGACCTGTTTCTATGCCGCGGAGTGGGTCCGGCGGCTCCTCAACCTCAATGTCACAGGGGAGCGCTATCTCGGCGACAGCGTGATCGTGGATGCCACCTCGCCGAACGACTCGGTCCTCTTCTGGGCCCACTTCATGAAGCGGGATCTCTATTCCCTCGATTGGCCCGAGCACAAACCGGAGGACTTCACCGAGGCGGAGATCGCCGAGCGTAAGGATATTCTCCGTAAGATCATCCGGGTCTACGGAAATGGGGAGCACCGCTTCTTCACGAAGAATCCCGGACTTCTCACCGACGTGCTCACCCTCCAGCGCTTCTTCCCCGATGCGAAATTCGTCCACATCGTGCGGGACGGACGGATGAACGCGAACTCGCAGCTCAAGCTCTACCGGCTGGAGAAGAAGCAGATCGCCAAGATCGATCATCCGATGATGAAGGACTTCATCCCCTACCCCCGTGTCAGGAAGCTCCCGCAGTACGTCGCAGAGTTCGGGGCCGAGGATATCCGGTGCACCGCGCATGTCTGGAACGATGCCGTCACCTTCGTCAACGAGGTGAAGGATCGATTGAACGCCTTCTACGAGGTTCGCTACGAAGACATCCTCGCCAACCCCAAGGAGGAACTCTTCAAGATCTTCGACTTCTGCGAACTCCCCCCTCCTTCCCAGGAGAACCGGAAGTTCTGGGACAAGCTCGCCAACGTGGGGAAGACCCACCACAAGAACACCTACGGCGACTTTGAGGTCGTCGAGGAGATCTGTCGGGCGAACCTCGAGCGTTACGGGTACCTCTGAGTTCCGAGGGGGCTTTGCAAGGGGCCATCACGGCGCCTCTTCTTTCTATCGGCACCAAAGAGGAGACCTTTCCGAAGATGAAATGGCTGGCCGCTCTCGGAGAGCGAATCGGGGCGATCCTCACCTCGGGGCAGGGGGAACACCTGCGTCCGGCTCTTTCCAGAACGCGGGAGAGCAACATCCGGGGGCTCTACGTCATCGGGGATCTGGCCGGTGCCCCGGTGATCAAGCTCGCGATGGCCCAAGGGTATGAGACGGTGGAGACGATCGCGTCTCTCCCTGACGCGCGGGGAGATACGCCGGGCGTCTACGACCTCGTGATCGTCGGCGCCGGCGCGGCAGGTCTCAACGCCGCGCTCCAGGCGCGGGAACGGGGGCTCCGGGCGATCGTGCTCGAGAAGGAGAAGATCGCCAATACGATCGAGAACTTCCCCGAGGGGAAATGGGTCTACGCCGAACCGGACGAGGTACCCCCCAAGGGGAAACTCTGGCTCGACGGCGCGCAGAAGGAAGACCTGATCCGTCGCTGGCACCGCATCGTCACGGAAAACGAACTCGATGTCCATACGAACGAACCCCTCGAAAAACTCGACAAGGGGCGCGACGGGATCTTCACGCTGACGACCCCCAAGGGAACCTATCGGGCCCGGCGGGTCATCCTCGCCACGGGCCAGCGCGGCAACCCCCGCAAACTCGGCGTCCCCGGAGAGGAGCGGGAGAAGGTCTACCACAAGCTCTACGCCCCCCGTCTCTACCGGGAGGAACGGATCCTCGTCGTGGGGGGGGGAAACAGCGCCGTGGAGGCCGCCATCACCCTCTCGGAGCAGAACCGGGTGACCCTCTCCTACCGCAAGGATGCCTTCGGCCGCATCTTCAAGGAGAATGAACGAAAGCTCGAAGAAGCCGTTCAGGCAGGGAGGATCGAACTCCTCCTGCGCTCCCGCGTCGTCGCCTTCCACGAGGATCATGTGGAACTTCAGGTGGCGGGGGAAACGCAGAACGTCACGCGTCCTTACGACCATGCCTTCGTCCTGATCGGAGCGGATCTGCCCGTCCGTTTCCTGCGTAGCCTCGGAATCCGGATGGAGAACGAGTGGACGGGACGCCCGCTGCGGGCTACGTTCCTTACGCTGGGGACGCTCTTTGCCCTCTGGATCGCGGGGGGAAAGGCATCCTTCCCCCTCCTGGCCGCCCTCCCCTCCTGGCTCGGGATCGCCGCCTGCCTCCTCCTCTTGGGGACGCTGATTTATGCCGCCGTTGGGCGGGCGGGTTCCCCGGGGGACCGATACGCGCGTCTCGGGATCGCCTTCCTGATCTGCTACACGATCTACGGCGTGAAGGTGGGGAAGGGCTCGGAGTTCTGGCCCTACCGGGGATGGGGGTACGCGGCGCTCTCCCTCTTCGAGCGCCCCTGGAGCTTCTGGTATAGCGTCCTCTATACCTTCGTCATGACCCTCTTCGGCATCCAGGCGATGAAGCGCTGGGGGTTCGACCGGAAGGACCGCTTCCAGATCTGGCGCTACGTCACGCTCCTTTCCGTGCAGTGGAGTGTAGGGCTCCTCATTCCGGAGTTTCTCTTCAAGTGGGCGGTCGCGTATCGGTGGGTAGGGGAGGCGCTGGCCACGAATCCCCAATTCGCGGAACAGGCGTGGCGCTCCTACGGGATCGTCTATGCATGGCCCCTCTTCTTCTACACCTTCTTCTACGACCCGCACATCATCTGGGTCGTGTGGGGGATCTTCCTCTCCTTCGTGCTCATTCCGATCTTCGTCCTCTTTCACGGCAAGCGCTATTGCAGTTGGATCTGCGGGTGCGGGGGGCTGGCCGAGACGCTGGGGGACCGCTGGCGGCATCTGGCGCCCAAGGGGGAACGCGCGATCGGCTGGGAATGGATGAACCTCGTGATCCTCGTTCTGGCGGTCGTGGTCACCCTGGCCATGCTCCTCAAAGACAGCGTTCTCTTCCTGCGCACCCCTGCGGAGAAGGGGATCGCCTTCTACCGCATCGTGGCCGACGTATGGCTCGTGGGGATCCTGCCCGTTACGCTCTACCCCTTCCTCGGCGGAAAGATCTGGTGCCGCTACTGGTGCCCCCTGGCCAAGATGATGGGGATGCTCAGCGCGCTCTACACCCGTCTGGGGATCGGACGCTTCAAGATCACGGCGAACGACAAGTGCATCGGCTGTTACGAATGCTCTCGTTACTGCCAGGTGGGGATCGACGTGATGCGCTATGCGCTCAAGCAGGAAACCCTCGACAACAGCACCTCTTCCTGCATCGGCTGCGGGGTCTGCGTGAGCGTCTGCCCGATGGACACCCTCCGCTTCGGCGACCCGGAAGATCAGGGGAAAAGCGCATGAAGATCGCCCACTTCTCGGATATCCACCTGCGGTGCAGCTACGACCTCCTCCCGATGGCGCGTTTCCTGGGGAAACGGCTCGTGGGACTCACGAACCTCAAACTCCTCGGCCGGGAGAAGCTCTTCCGCCGTGCCGACTTCGTCTTTGCCCGGCTCCTCGAGGAGATCGGCGCGGAAGACCCCGATCATGTCATCGTGAGCGGTGATCTCACGACGATGGGCTTCGAGCGGGAATTCGAGATGGTGCTCGAAAAGTTCCGGATCATGGGGTGGGATGGGGCGAAGTTGAGCGTGGTACCGGGCAACCACGACGACTACACCCGGGGCTCGAAAGGGGATGGGGGCTTCGAGGCGTACTTCGCCCCCTATCTTCGCACCGATCTTCCCCAGAGCCGGGCTGCCGGGATGCCCTATCCCTTCGTGAAGTTCGTCGGGGAGCGGGTCGCGGTCATCGGGGTGAACTCGGCCAAGCCCAATCCCCTCCCGTGGGATTCGAGCGGCCGCATCGGCGAGGCGCAACGGGAGGCACTCGAGCGGATCCTCGATCACCCCGAAGTGCGGGGACGCTTTTCGATCCTGGTGACGCACTACGCCCCCTTCCGGCATGACGGCACCCCCGACTCCCGGCGTCACGGCATCCTCGACTGCGAGGCATTCCTCGACCTCCTCCGCCGTCATCCGGTCGATCTCATCGTGCATGGGCATATCCACCGCAACTACGTGATCCCCCCCTCGGTCTTCCCCATCCCGATCGTCTGCGCGGGTTCTGCCACTCATGCCGGTCGCGAGCACTACAATCTCTATACGATCGATGACGAGGGGGATCTCGAGATCGAGGTGCGCAAGTTCGACCCGCAGGAGGAACGCTTCCGTACGATCCGCAAGGGGCGCCGGGAAGCCCTGGTCAGAATGGCGCAGGCCTCGTAAGAAACCGAAAGGGAGGGCGATGTCGGAAACGATCAACTGGGACGTTCCGGAACTCGACGACTGCGCGGACGAAATCAACGAACACGTCAATGCCGTCCTCACCGAAGCAAAGGCCCGGCATGGAGAGAAACGGGAGGACCTCATCCTCTCGGTCTACCAGGAACTCGGCGCCAGCGCCGCGATCGCCAAGGCGAAGATCGAGACGTGGCTCGAATCGACGCTCCGCCCCGACCAGATCTGGCAGCCCCGCCAGGAGGAGACGAAATACGCCGGGCTTTCGACCGGGAGTTGGAGTGCGGTGCGTAAGGTCTTCGGACCCCTCGTGGACAAGGTGCTCGGCCCCACGATCCGGGTGAATGGGATCTACATCGGCACGGACAAAATCGGCCACTTCTTCGCACAGGGGTTCGACTACTTCAAACGGGAAGTCCAGAACGACATGACCCGGGAGGAGATCGAGGCCTGGGGCCGGATGACCGAACTCACGATCTACGGATCGATGACGACCGGGGTCTACTCCATGGCCGACCTCGAAGCGAACCGAAGTGGCTATACCTTCTTCCAGCGTCTCTTCTCCGCGCGGGAGATCGAGCGCTTCGACATCCGGGACTACGTGACGCCGAAGTGGAACGAGGTCGTCAACCCGAACCTCTACTCCGCCGAGGTTGGACCGATCGTCTGGCGCAATCTCCTGTCGGGGCGTTGGCGTGTGCAACCCCTCCTACCCACCCCGCAGGCCGCCTTCGAAATCGTGCTCACCGCGGATCCGAAGCTCAAGGTCACGGGGGAATTCAACCGGGGGGGGGTCGCAGGACGGGTCGAGGGGAGCGTGGCCTTCGTCTGGAAGAGCATGAAACACCTCAATATCGAGATCATCGGCTACTCCTCCTCCAAACCGCTCCTCATCGCCGGCACCCGGATCGATCTGAGCTGGCAGTGGGGCTCCCAGGAGGGAGAGGGCTTCTGGTTCTCGGAGAACGAAGTCACCCTCGAAGGGAAGATGCGGGGGGAGAAAGGGTCCGAGGAAACGTGGCGCCTCGATCGGATCCCCGAACGCCACGGCCGATTCCCCGCCGGATGAGGAGAAGATTCCGTAACGGCGATTCGACGATGCCTCGATTGGGAGCGTGCGATGCAAGGCGAAGAGAAGAGAAGAGCGATGTGGGTTGTGATCGTCCCCTTCCTGGTTCTGATCCTCGGCGGGGCCGATTGCCATACCCCCCAGGTGTGTAACCTCCGGAACTCGACGACACCGCAGCCGATCGAGACGCCGGGGGACGAGAGCGTCTGCGAGCCTCAGACGCGCTGCGGACTCGACATGGTGATCTACCCCACCTACGACTTCACCGATCTCAAGGGGGACATCGTCTTCTTCTATGGAGAAGTCGAGGGGAACGTCTTCCATTTCGACCTCGACCTCGAAGGGGTCCGTAGCGGCACCGAGAATTTCATCCTCTGTCACCAGGGGTATCCTGCCGGCACGGTCTTCGAGTACTCCTTCCACCTGGAGGATGCGGCGGCCAACTACAGCCGTACCACGACAGGCAGCTTCGTCGCGGGAGACGAGACCGGCTGTGGAACCTCCAAGGGAACGACCGAACCACCGAGGGTAGCGATCGTTCCCCTCGATCGTTCGGTCGTGGTCGATCCGCCGGCCTGCCCGCTCCTTCCGTGAGGGGAATTCCTTCCTGCCTCAGCGCCCCCGCGACCGCTCATTCGGAACGCCGAATCGTCCCTCGACCAGGAAGCCCGCGACTTTCGTGACGAAACCTTCGGGACGGATCGTTTCTCTCCACCCACCCTCCCCTTTCCGATCGTCCTTTCCTCCCTGTTCGAAAGGACAGGGAGACGCCTGTCCTTTCCTCCCGATGAAAAAACCGTCCTTGGCCGGATGTGCCGATCCGGCAACGTTGCTATCCTCGAGGGGAGAGAACGAAACAGGGTTTTTTCAGGAAAGGAGCAGACGATGAAACGAAATCATGAGCAGACGGCGTTGATCACGGGTGCCTCACGGGGATTCGGACGGGCCCTCGCTCACGCGCTTGCCGTGCGGGGGTGGCGACTCGTCATCGATGGACGCGACCGGGAGACGCTCGAAGGGACTGCGCGGGAAGTGGGGCGTCTCACCGAGGTGAGGGCGGTGGTGGGTGATGTCACCGATCCGGCGCACCATGAGGAGCTGGCCGAAGCCGTACGGAGCTTGGGCCTCCTCGATCTCCTCGTCAACAACGCGAGCACTCTCGGTGCTTCCCCGCAGCCCTTTCTCCTCGAGGCGCCGCAGCCGATGGTCGAGGCGGTGTTCCGCACGAACCTCCTGGCGCCCCTGGCCCTCATCCAGGTTCTTTCGCTCCATTTCGCTCCGAAGGTCCAGATCGTCAACGTCACGAGCGACGCTGCGGTGGAAGCCTACGCCGGCTGGGGGGCCTACGGATCGAGCAAAGCGGCACTGGAGCAGATGAGTGCGATCCTGGCGGTGGAACGGCCCGAGTGGCGGGTCTACCGCTTCGATCCGGGCGATATGCGAACCCGGATGCATCAGGAGGCCTTCCCCGGCGAGGATATCGGGGACCGCCCCCTCCCCGAGGCACGGGTTCCGGCGCTCCTTCGCCTCCTCGAGGAAGATCTGCCGAGTGGGCGCTACACGGCCGCGGAGATGGCAGTCGCATCGGAGGGGGGTGACGCATGAAGCCGCAGCGCTGGAACGAACCGCAAGATCCATCGAAGAGGGAGAGGGGCGACGATCCCCGCCTCGATTTTCACCTCCCCCCGCAGCTCGAGGCGGACCGTCCTCCGGAACTTCGGGGGATCCCCCGCGATCGGGTACGTCTCCTCGTCTCCCACGGTGCGAAGCCGGAAATCGTGCATTCCCGCTTCGATGCGCTTCCCGAATTCCTCGAACCGGGAGATCTCCTCGTCGTGAACGCCAGTCGGACGATTCCTGCGGCGCTCCCTGTGCGTGGGGAGAGGGGGGAGCGCTTCCGACTCCACCTCTCCACCCCCCTTCCCGGTGGACGATGGCTGGTGGAAGTGCGAGTTCCGGAGGGGCATGGAACGGTACCCTTCCTCGAGGCGCACGCCGGTGACACCTTCTCGCTCCCCGCGGGGGGACGGGTGATGCTGGAAACGTCTCGCAGGCGCGATGCCGGGGAGAAGAAGCGTCTCTGGGTGGCTTCCCTCTCCCTTCCCATCCCTCTGCTCCCCTATCTCGATCGATACGGTCTGCCGGTACGATACCGGTACGCCGCGGGCGCGTGGCCGATCTCCGCGTATCGAACCCTTTTCGGGAAGGTACCGGGGAGCGTGGAGATGCCCTCGGCGGGGCGGGCCTTCACGCCGCGTCTGGTCACACTCCTGCGTTCCCGGAACATCGGGATCGCGCCGATCGTGCTCCATACCGGCCTTTCGAGCCTCGAAGCCGACGAGTCCCCCCATGCGGAATTCTTCCAGGTCCCGGCGCGTACGGCGAAGCGGATCGTGACAGTCCGGAGGCGAGGGCATCGGATCATCGCGGTGGGAACGACTGTGGTCCGCGCCCTCGAGAGTGTGACAGGGAAGGATCGCATCCCCCACGCCGGGGAGGGATGGACCGATCTCGTCGTCACGCCGAGACGGGGCCTTCATGCCGTTGACGGCCTGATCACCGGATTCCACGAACCACGGGCATCCCACCTGGCGATACTCACGGCCCTATGCGGTCTCGACCATCTCGAAGCGAGCTACCGGCAAGCACTCCGCCATGGATACCGGTGGCACGAATTCGGAGATCTCCACCTGATCCTCCCTTCTTCCAGGAATGATCACACGACCCGGCGTTCGGGGGGACATCGGGAGCAGGCGGCTGCCCCTTGACCCAGGGCAATCGCATCGAATTTCCCGATAAGATCTGCGATCCCGTGGAATCTTGAAATCAAGGGACTTCTCGGCGCATGGGGCAATTTTGCCGATCGACGAATGGCCTACCCCTCAGGTCCCGCCACTCATCCCCGGTGGAAACCGATCACTCATCCATTTGGCCCCATACGCCTCGAATCCTCGAATCTCGCTGCACAACTTCAGTTCCTATGTAGAGCAAGACTTCTGCGTGCCAGAATTTTTTTCTCAAGTTTTTCTCGAATCCTCC
>CAZTSL010000071.1:11225-24951 GCA_964616915.1 uncultured bacterium | reverse complement strand
CTACGTACGAGAGATCGAGGCGGTCGCCCGGATCTTCGGGCGCTTCACGATTCCCATTCTCGCCCGGCCATGGGTCGATCCGAAAACCGTGGAGGAGAGCGTCGCGGCCCGGGGGGGCGTGGTCCGGCTCGGCATCCGGGAAATCGCGGAACCTGCGCGCTTGCGGGAGATCCTCCAGAAGGTCTTCAAGGCGCGACGACTCGGATGAATCGCTCCTCGAAGCTCGCCGAGCAGGATCGCTCGATCGCTCCCTTTCCCGAGGGGGGAGGCGGAATGATGCGTTCCCCGGCGCTTCGTGAAGTCGAGGATCGAGAGGGGAGAGAATCATGAACCAGCAAGAGGATCGAGAAGGGAGAGAATCATGAACCAGCAATCGGAACGCCGCAGGAGGATCATCATCACATCAGGGACTTCGATCCTCCGAAACCTCGAGAAGAGAGGGATCGACCCCTCGGCGAAGGACGTCACCGCCCACCTCAACAAGAGTTGGATCGAGGCGCTGGAGGCCCCCCGTGGCCGCCCGGGTCATTCGGCAACCGGGGAGGAAACCGGACATGTAACCGGACAGGCACGGGGGCCTGCCCCTACGTTATCGCTGCTGAATGTGGTTCATCCAATTGGTATGGTGTGAAATACCGGCGTTTTGTCCCGGCGTTGGCATCGACGAATCTGTCGTCGATCCGGCTTCATCTCAAATGCGATTGCCCTGGTAGAAGGGCAGCGAATACGTCACTCGCCTGATGACGGTGATCATGACGCTCAAAATGCAGGGCAGAAACGTCTTCGAGTACATGACGGAGGCCTGCATAGGCGCCAGGAGAGGTGAACAACCTCCATCCTTGCTACCGGCAATGTCTTGCTCCACTTGACAACGGACTCGCCTCTCACCGAAAGGCCGTGAACGGTTACGACACTGGTAAAGGAGGAGAAGGCAATGATCCACATTTCCCTCGTCGGCAAGCAACCCTCGGCAATCGCAACGGCTCCCGGCGGAACGGATCGTGATGCGTCGTGAGGCGCAGCAGTCACCTGCTGCGCAGAGGAGGGAAACCCTACCGTGCGGATGTTCCTTCGAATCGCAACGGTTGCGGGGATCACGCTCCTGCTCGAGGGGGGGGGGAAGGCCCTGGCGGATCTATGGGGGTGGGCCGGTATCGAGCCGGCGAGTGCCTTTCCGATCTTCGCCGCCTTTGCCTGGGGACCGATCCCAGCGGGGGTGGGCAGCGCGCTCGGTTGCGGCCTCTTCGAGGCGTTGCGAGATCCCGATCCTCTGATTCCCTTCCTCATGGCCGGCAATTTCCTGTTGGGGTGGTTGCCGCGGCCGCTATGGGGGGTACTGGGAGGGGGGGCGAGGATCACCCTCCGCTTTCGCGATCTTTGTCGGCTCTTCTTCCTCATTGCGCTCGTGGAGAGCGCCGCCGCGGTGGTCGTCGGATGGGGGTACGATTACCTCGAGCGTGCTCCCTTTGCGATCGTCGCAGATCTCACGGCGATCAACCGATTCCTCGTGGCATTCGTCCTTTCTCCCCTTCTGCTCCTCCTCCCGCCGCGCCCGCAGAGGCTTTCCCCTTCCCGCCGGCGAATCGCGTCGATCTTCCTCCTGGTGGGGAGTGTTGGGGGGATGATCGTAGGCAACGTGGCTTCGTGGCGTGAGATCGCGGAGGCTTCGGCCCCCTCCCCTCCGATCGAGCTTGTGGCCCCCCTGGCCCAGGCGCCCCCCCCCCGAAAGGGGGAGCCTGCGCGCATCTCCTCTCCCCCTTCCTCCTCCTCATCGCGTTGGGAAGCGCTGCGCTTGAGGGGACCTCACGCATCGAGTAACCCGACGCCTTGCTTGGGGCTGGCGGGTCGAGAAGGCCGTTTTTTCCTCCGAGCCGCATCATTCTCCGATCGTTCCTCTGGCCCGTGCAAACGATGACACCCAGGTCCCCACGCTCTGTCGATGAACGAACCCCAATGGCGCTCAGAGCGCGATATCGCTCAGTTCGTTGAACTGGAGTTCGTTGAAACCGGCCTCAATGAGCGCGTCCCGTAGCGACTCGAAGACGACCAGCGTGTAGGTGTCTTCGATCCACGCGAGGACCAGCCCGTCCAGCGGCTCCTCGAAAGTGGCGGACTGGTCGAAGCCCACCTCATCGGTGGAAGCGGGGTCGCTGAGGCTTCCATGGAAACGCCCGAGGGCTTGCGGCGGAAGCACCCCCAGGACGTTGACGGCGAAGAAGTTTCCGTACTCGGTGCCGTCGTCGGGATCGACCAATCGGGCCGGAATCTTCTGTAATTTTGCGCCGTGTGCCTCCAATACCTCGACGAGGGATCGATGCATCAAGGGGATCTTCCGCAGGGCGAGCAAGGGGAGCGCCCGACTCATCTCGGCGTGTTCTTTCCGGTAGGGCTCGAGGTTGAAGCGAAGGGGGCCTTCGGGGAGGGGATCGAGGGGCTGCCCCCCATGCCAGTCGTGCTTCCACCAACTGGGCCGGTCCGGTTCGTAACCCATGTCGAGGAAACGGCAGGGCGAATCGTAGTAGGAAACGCGGCTCATCGCGTAGTAGCGCCGGCGCCTCCCTGTCGTCCCGAGGAGCGCTTTTACCGCAGGCTCCTCCAGCCGTCCGGCGAAGTCGGGGTCCTCGAGGAACTGGTCTTTGGGCTTCCCAAGCTCGATGGCCCGAGCGATGGCCGCGCAGAGCACGTCGCTGTCGCCGTGTGTCGCCTGATAGCAGGCGAGGTTGTAGGCGAAGCGTGGTTCGACGACTTCCACGCCTTCGAGCCAGGGCGCCACGTGCTCCGTGAAGAACTGGGGACCCCGCTTCAGAGCGATCGGGAGGAGATAGGTCAATGGATACTGCTGGTCCTCGGGCGCCCATTTGAGGTGCGGGCGCAATGCGAGGAGGGTATCCATCAACTGCACGCACTCATCCGCCTTGTCTCTCATCCGCAGCGCATCGAGACACTGGGCCAGGGCTCTCGAACGCCACCGCGTGAACTCGAAGGGAAAGGGGCGTTCCGCGAAACGAGCGAGTGCCTTGCCAAGATCTGCGGCGTTGTTCAGGCCATGGTCGATCGCTTGGGTCATCGCCTGCTGCCAGATCTTCTCCTCTGGCACGCCGGCGAGGCGCGCACGTGCCGCCGTGAGGTCGATCCCCTCGGGCTCGAGGTCCTCGCGCTGCCAGAAGCCCAGCCATTTCTCCACCATCTTGCGTCCGGCCGCGTCGAGCGTGGTGAGCCAATCGAACTCGTCGCGAACGAGGGGGGCGAGTACCGGCGGAAGGAGCCACTGCTCCTGGTTGACCCGCCGGGCGATCTCGAAGAGCCGGCGCGCCACCCCACTCGGCAGATCCTGTGCGATCCGGATGGCACGTCCTACCCCGGGATCCTCCTTCGCGAGCGCTTCGAGCGTGAGTTCTCCTGAGTCCACGGCGGTGACGAAGGCTTCGATCTCGGTTCGGGCTTCCTCGGGCGTCTTCACCCCCTTCAGGCGTGACGACCAACGCAGTGCGAGATCGTCCGGAAGGAGATCGGCAAGCCGTTCACGCGCCGCAGGCTGTGCTTTGAAGATCTCCCCGAGGAGTTCTTTGAAATGGTCTGCGCCGAGATATTCTCGGTACTCCTCCACAAAGGATCGGAGGCGTTCGTCCAGCGCATCGAGTTCCTTTTCCGAGGCCTGCCGGTAGGCTGGCACGAAGAGGGACGCGAGTTCATCTCCGTTGAGGTCGTCGTCGTCGAGTCGGGTCAATAGATGCGTGAGTGCCGGAGCGCCGAAGGAGGGGAGGATCTCTTCGATCATCGTCTCATGGACATCGTCCTCCCAGGTTCGATGTCCCGCGTCGTAGAAGCGCCGGGCGAAGAGGAAGGCGTCGACCACCGCGATCTCATCCGCATCCCTCCCCCGTTGTCGGACGATCTCGAGGGCCTCGCGCGCCGGGGCGAGATTGTCTTCCACCGAGCGGAAGCAAGCGGCAAAGACACGTGCAGCCAGCGATGCTTCGACCCCTGGTGTCGAGAGCGCCCCCGACAGAAGGGGGACAGCGATGGGCTCTTCGGCGTGGCGAGCGTCGCTTCCGAGTTCGAGGAGATCGAAGATGGCGTTCGTCTCCGTGGTGCTGGTGAGTTCCACCCAGGTCGCGAGCTGTCCCAGCGCCTCGATGCGGGCTGCCGGGTCGTCGGAGGCGAGGCCGGCCCGGATGCCCTCGGGGCTCAGCCCCGCGAGTTCACCGCGACGCGCCCACTGCGCGAGCATCTCCTCATCGCCGTCAAACTCCCGCAGCGCCGGGTGAATCATGACGGGGCCGAGTGTCACCTCGTCACATCGCTTGAGGGAGAGGCCCTGGAGTTCGGGTAGATCGAGGAGGGGAGAGAGGTCGCGTAGTCCCCTGCAGCCGTCGAGTCCGAGCCAGGTGAGGGGGGAACCCGCAAGGGGGGAGAGATCGCGAAGTCGATCGCAACCCTCGAGGTCGAGTTCGCGGAGCGCCGGGAGTTCTCGGAGTGGAGAGAGATCGGTCACCCCCGCGAAACCGAGGTGGAGCCGGCGCAGGTGCGGGTGCCCCCCAAGAACCCTCAGGTCGCGTTCGAGGATGCCGCAGCGGCGGAGGTTCAGTGTGCGCAGCGCAGGAAGCCTGGCGATCACCGCGGGCATCGGGCGCAACTTCGACACCGATCGCTCATTGGTGCTCCTCGTCCCCTCATTGAGGCTTGCCGAGAGATCCAACGTGTGCAGAGCGGTGAGCTGCGCGAAGGCGTCGGGTAGTGCGCAAATGCGCTGAGCAAGGCGTAGCCCCTCGAGCTGCGTCATCTGGCAGAGACCCTCGGGCACGTCGCCCGGCGCGAGCATGAGGACGAGTTCCTTCACCGTTCCGCCGGCCAGCGCGGCGGGTAACACCACGTTGGCGGCCTTGACCTGCAAGCGGGTCAGGTGTGGGAAGGCGGCGAGTGCATCGGGGAGCCGCAAAATCTCGTCCCCCTCGAAGCGAAGCTCCAGCGACTCGAGTTCCGGGACGGCCGTGGCCCACTTCGGCAAGACCTCCTCCAGATCGACGTCGGAGAGGCTCAGGCTACGGAGGCCGGGGGGCCACACCGAGACCATCTGGGGATCGACGTCCACGCCCTTGCCGAGGTGGAGTTCCTGCAATGCGCAGAGCGAGGGGATGAACCGTTGCCATGGCACATCCCAGTTCGCGGAGACATGGAGGCTCGTTACCCCTTCAGGTGAATCGAGAAGTTGGGCGGGATGATCGGCTTTCGTCATGTCGTTCGTCTCCTGGTACAGCTTTTCAGGGAGGCAGCTTCTGCGATTCTGGATGGGGTACCCCAACGTAGAAGAAAGAAAGTGTAGGTTAGGGAAGGGAAGAGGAAATGTCAAGCAGAACGTCGAGAATCGAGGGATCGACGAAAACCGCCAGGAACTTTTTCGCACTTCACCCGCCTGCGCCGGCGCCTGCCTGTGCGTCGCACGCAGACAGGCGGCAGGGCGCCAAGGAGAGGGAAGCCAGCCGGATCGGCCGAATCGGATCGGCCCTCCTGCATCCGTGCCCGGTGGAGCGCCTCTCATCCCCCTTGGGAGGGAGGGCATCTCTCCTCCCCACCGTTCGCTATCGCCGTTGCTTCGGCCATCCGCCGGCCTCCTGTCACGCCATCCCCCCCTGAAACCGATCGCGGATCGCTCCTCCTGCCACGACACTCGCCATCCGATAACGATTGGGGCAAAATATGCTCCAGGAACCTGGGAAGAGAAAAACGGCGCCGGGGCGGGCTGCCACGACGCCGAGGAGGGAGGCCTTGGCCAAGGGCTTCGGCCTTCCTCAAAACAACACATCTGCTTTCATTATGAGAAGAACGACAGGGAGGAACGGAGGGGGAAGAGGAGGTGGAATCCCCTGGGGAAGAGACGGATGAAACCCCGGCCGAGTCCCCCTCGATCGAGATTTCGATCGAACCCGCTTCCAGCGAATGAGTTTCCACGTCCCCCGTCACGTTGCAGCAGGGAGAAGGTGGAAAGAACGATGCCCACGGCACCATGGGTGAGGCACTGTCGGTCTCACCGATCGGACGCAGGACGATCAAGGCCTCGTCAGGGGGAGGAGGAAGTCGTGGACCCGTTCGAAGGCAAGACCGGCCAGGAACCAGAAGGGGGCATAGTCGATCCGGATCAGGCCGTGGAGATTCCAGCGGGCCCCTCCGTAGTCCCACGGGCAACGTCCGATGAGCCGGCGGAGGAGCCAGCCGGTGGCATACTCCACCGCGAAGATCGCGGCGGTGTAGAGCAGCCCCCGAAGCGGCCAGAGGATCTCCCCCATCATACCGCGTATCCCCTCCAGACAGATCCCTCCTGCCCCATAGATCGGAAACATCCAGAGATAGGTGCGTCCTTCGAGGCGTAGATCCTGCGCCTTCCCCGTCACCCGATCCCCGAGCGCGGTAAAGACGATCTCGATACACCATCCAAGGAGCCCATAGACGATGAAGCGCGCGAACACGGTTACCTCCCTCCGATGCAGGATCGGAGCATCCTACCACGAAGACCTTCGGAAATGGAGGGGGCGTTCGTCTTGCTCCACCGAAATGGGAAGGGTATGATGGGGGCCATGGGCGAAACGACAGGTGCCAGAGGAGCATGAGATGGAACGTCGCGTCATGGATATCGAGGATCGTCAGATTTCGCTCGAGCGGGGCAGGATCGCCAGGCAGGCCGACGGGGCGGTGATCGTCCGGCAGAACGACACGCTCGTACTCGTCACCGCGGTAGCCGCGCCCAAGGCCCGGGACGACATCGGTTTCTTTCCCCTGACGGTGGAGTACCAGGAGAAGGCCGCGGCAGGGGGGAGAATTCCCGGTGGGTTCCTCAAACGGGAGGGGCGGGCGAGCGAACACGAGATCCTGAGCTGTCGCCTGATCGATCGCTCGGTGCGCCCCTTGTTCCCCCCAACATTTCGCTCCGAGACGCAGATCATCGCCACGGTCCTCTCCGCCGACGACACCGCGGAACCGGAAGTCCTGGCGATGATCGGGGCATCGGCTGCGCTCCAGATCTCCGACATCCCGTGGGGGGGGCCGACGGCAGGGGTTCGGATCGCCTCCCGGGGAGGGCGACTGATCCCCTTCCCCACCCGGGAAGAGCGCCTCGACGCCGAACTCGATCTCGTCGTCTCGGTGGGGCGCGAGGGGCTCGTCATGGTGGAGGGGCAGGCCCGGGAGATCCCTGAGGAACATCTCGTCGAAGCCCTCCTCTTCGCGCAGCAGTGCGCCGAACCGATCCTTGCAGCCCAGGAAGCCTGGGGGGGGCGCTCGAAGCGGGAACTCCCCCCCTCCGGGAGCGACCCCGAACTCGCGGCCCGTGTCGATCGGCTGGCCCGAGAGTCCCTCGAAACCGCGCTCACCCTCCCGGAGAAACAGGCGCGCCGCCGGGAGACGGACGCGGTCTGCGAACGGGTACGGGAAACGCTCCTCGAAGGGGGGGAAGATTCAACCCTGGCGAGCGCGATCGATGGAATCCTCGACGACCTCAAACACCAGATCCTCCATCGGCTCATCGCCTCGGGGAAACGGATCGATGGCCGCAGGTTCGACGAAATCCGGCCGATCGAAGCGGAGACGGGATGGATTCCGCGCACCCACGGTTCCGCGCTCTTCACCCGGGGGGAGACCCAGGCGGTCGTCACCTGCACACTCGGCACGAGCCGGGACGAACAGATCATCGATTCCCTCTTCGGAGAGTCGCGCAGCCGCTTCCTCCTCCACTACAACTTCCCCCCCTTCTCGGTGGGGGAGGTCCGGCCGATGCGGGGACCGGGGCGCCGCGAGATCGGGCATGGCAACCTCGCCCGACGCGCAATCGAACCCCTCCTGCCACCCCCGGAGACCTTCCCCTACACGATCCGGATCGTCTCCGACATCACGGAGTCGAACGGTTCCTCCTCGATGGCGACCGTATGCGGGGCCTCGCTGGCGCTCATGGATGCGGGGGTTCCGATCGTACGGCCGGTGGCGGGGATCGCGATGGGACTCGTGAAGACGGCGGAGCAAGTGACGGTTCTCTCCGACATCCTCGGTGACGAGGACCACCTCGGCGACATGGACTTCAAGGTCGCCGGCACCGAGGTGGGAATCACCGCCGTCCAGATGGACAACAAACTCGGAAGCCTTTCGAGGGAGATCCTGGCCCGGGCGCTCGAGCAGGCCCGCCTCGGCCGTCTCCACATCCTCGGCGAGATGGCGAAAGCCCGTGCCACGGTCCGGGAGACCCTTGCGCCGACCGCCCCCCGGATCGTCGGTCTCAAGATCCGTCCCAGCCGGATCCGGGATCTGATCGGACCCGGCGGATCGAACATCCAGAGCATCCAGGAACGTTTCGGCGTCCGCATCGAGGTCGATCCGGACGGCGCCGTCCGGATCTATGCCGACAACCTCGCCGCCGCCAGCCAGGCGAGCCGAAGAATCCGCGAGCTGACCGCGGAACTCGAAGTCGGAAAGTTCTACCGCGGACGGGTCGTGGCCACGAAACCGTTCGGCGCCTTCGTGAAGATCTTCGAGAGCGTCGAAGCCCTCGTGCCGATCTCGGAACTCGACGAGAAACGGGTGGAACGGACCGAAGACGTGGTCAAGAACGGCGAGGAGATCGTCGTGCGGGTCGAAGGGGTCGATCGGCAGGGGAGAATCGTCCTCTCCCGGCGCGCCGCCCTCCACGCCGGCGAACTCGACATCGAAAACCCCTAGCAGGCCTCCACGAAGCGTGCGGGAAGGGGAGGACGCATGCCGCGGGCATTCCCCGCGCCCTCCTTGTCCTCTCAGGCCTCCACGAAACGTGCGGGGAAAGGGAGGGTGTGATGCCAAGGAGTCCCCGAACCGGTCTCGTCCTCTCCGGCGGCGGCGCAAGGGGCGCCTACGAAGCCGGCGTGATCGCCGGTATCGTGGAAGTGCTCGGCGTGGGAGAATCGGATCCCCCCCCTTTCACGATCTTCGCAGGGACTTCGGTGGGCGCCATCAACGCGGCCTTCCTCGCCGCCAACGGGGATCGGGGGGATCTTGGCTGTCAGCGACTGATCGAGATCTGGAAGGGGCTCTGCCTCCAGGAATACCTCCGTTTTCGACCGGCCGGCTTCCTCTGGCGCAAGGCACGGGGGTGTGCCTATGGCCCCCAACTCTTCGACGTGAAACCGTTCGAACGGCTCGTTTCCCGGCAGATCGACTGGAACCACCTCCACTACTGTATTGCGGAAGGGAAGATCGATGCGCTCGTCGTGGCCGCGCTCGATATTCTGGACAACCGCACGACGATGTTCGCGGAGCTGGCCCCGCGGGTCTCCTTCCACCCCTCCCGCGATCCCCGGCGGCGCGGAATGCTCGCACGGATCGGTCCCGACCATGTGCTGGCCTCCTCGGCGATCCCCCTCTTCTTTCCCGCGCGGAGGGTAGGGTCCCGCTACTATGTGGACGGGGGGGTCCGCTTCAACACGCCGTTGGCGCCGGCGATCCGAATCGGCGCAGACCGCCTCGTGGTGATCTCGCTGCGCTCCCGGCAGACGAGGCGGGAGGGGGGGGAGGGGGAACTCCCCGACCCTTCACTCCCCTTCCTCCTCGGGAAACTCTTCAATGCCCTCCTCCTCGATCCGATCATCTACGACTTGCAGATCCTCGAGCGTTTCAACCGGCTCCTGCGCGTCCTCGACGAGGTCTTGACGCCGGAGGAGCATCGCCTGCTCGATCGGGTGTTCCGGGAGACGCGGGGTGTGCCCTACCGTCCGCTCGACACGCTCGTCTTCGAACCCTCACTCGATATCGGGCGGCTCGCCGGTGAACACCTCCGGCGGGGGAAGGGACCGGGGCGCCTGACCCGGCGCATCCTCTCCTGGTTTGCGCCCCACGAGGAGCGGGGGGAAGCGGACTGGGCCTCCTTCATCCTCTTCGACGCCCCCTTCGTGAGCGAACTCATCATGCTGGGCCACCATGACGCCCTCGCCCAGGCGAGCAAGATCCAGGCCTTCTTCGACCGGGATACCCTCCTTCGAGCAGGGAGCGATCCCTCTTCCGGAATGTAACGCTTTCCCACCCCTTTTACGAAACGTAAGGCCTCCTCCCCTTCCGTCCCCCCTCCGCGCTCCTCCCCCTCGTTTCTCCGCAAACGGACGAATCGCCCCTCTCGCCAACATGGAACACTTTTTGCGTTATGCTGAAGCGAGATTCTCCCGAGGGATACCAAAATGGACTCGTTCCCAGGGATCCGAACGACAGTCACCCGTTGCAATGGAGCGCGAAAGAGGGAAGGGAAGGATGGAAGAGCACCCCGTGGAAGTGGAGCACTACGCAGTGGAAGAGGCCCGCAGCCCGAGCATCCTCGTGATCGACGACGATCCGATGATTCTGGACGTCCTCGAGACCGCCCTCTCCGAAGAGGGATACACCGTGACCCGGGCCGACAGCGGAAGGGCGGCCGTGGCGGCGGCCAGGACCCAGAAGTTCGATCTGGCGATCACCGACCTCCGGATGCCGGGAATGGACGGCGTGCAGACGCTCGCCGCCTTGAAGGAGGTCTCCCCCGAGACCGAGGTGATCGTGGCCACCGGCGATGGGACGATCGAAACGGCGATCACCTGCATGAAACTCGGTGCCTACGACTATATCGAAAAACCCTTCCAGGTCAAAGAGCTGCATGCGATCGTGGCGCGCGCGCTCGAGAAGCGGAAACTGGCGGGGATCGTCTCCCTCTACGAATCGAGCCGGAAACTCCTGGCCACGCTCGACCATCCGGAACTCGTCCACCTCGTGACGCAGCAGGGGCGCCGCCTGCTGCGCGCCGATGAGGTGATCCTGCTGCTCGAGGAGGAAGGGAGCTACGACATCCATACCTCCGGGGGAGAACTTCAGATCCCTGCAACGGTCGTCCGCTCGATCGCCCGCCGGAGCATGGCGGATGGAAGGGGGATGACCTCGCTCTACTGCCAGGCCCGGAATCGGGCGGGAGAACCCCAGGGCGTCCTTGCCGTGGTCTTCCCGCTGATCGGAAGCAAGAAACGGCTCGGCGTCCTGATTGCGCTCTACGCAAACCCCCATCAGGAAAGGTGTGAACGGGAGCAGGGGAGCCTCTTTGCCACGCTGGCCACGATGGCGCTCGAAAACGCGGCCCTCTACAAGGAGGTTCAGATCCACCTCGAGGCCCAACGCAGGAGCGAGGCGCAGTTGCGCCACAACGCCTTCCACGACGCGCTCACCTCGCTCCCCAACCGGGCTCTCTTCCTCGACCGCCTCTCGAACACGATGCACCGGGCCCGACGCCACGAGGATCAGCACTACGCCGTCCTCTTCCTCGACCTCGACCGCTTCAAGATCATCAACGACTCGCTCGGCCACGCCACGGGGGACCGTCTCCTCGTGGAAACGGCCCGGCGGCTCGAGGCCTGCCTTCGGGTCTCCGATACGGTCGCCCGCTTCGGTGGAGACGAGTTCACCGTGCTGCTCACCGACATCCGGGACGAACAGGATGTGATCCGTACCGCCCAACGGATCCACCAGGTCCTCGAGAAACCGATCGATCTCAACGGACAGCGGGTCTTCATCTCCACGAGCATCGGAATCGCCTTCGGCTCCCCCGCCTACGAATCCCCCGAGGAGATCCTCAGGGACGCGGATATCGCGATGTACCAGGCCAAGGAGCGGGGCGCCGGCGGACATGTCATCTTCGACGCGGAGATGCACTTCCGCGCGATCACGAAGCTGCAGCTCGAATCGGATCTGCGCCAGGCCCTGGCGAGAAACGAGCTGGCGGTCTACTACCAGCCGATCCTCTCACTCGATGCGGAACGCCTCGTCGGCTTCGAGGCGCTCGTACGCTGGAACCATCCGCTGCGTGGTTTCGTTGCGCCCTTCGACTTCCTCCCCCTCGCCGAGGAGACGGGTCTCATCGTGGCGGTGGACCGCTGGGTGATGCGAGAGGCCTGCCGCCAGATGCGGGTCTGGCAGGAGCGCTTCCCCCATTTCGCCTCCCTGACGATCAGTGTCAACGTCACGGCCCAGGATTTCGCCCAGAGCGACTTCATCACCGCGATCGACGAGGTTCTCCGGGAGACCGGCCTTCCCCCCGAATGTCTCAACCTCGAGATCACGGAGCGGGCGATCATCCGGAACGAGGCGCGGATCAAGGAGATCTTCGCCCAGCTCCGCGCCCGTAAGATCGGCCTCCACCTCGACGACTTCGGAACGGGCTACTCCTCCCTGAGCTACCTCCACGAGTTTCCCCTGACCACGCTCAAGATCGACCGCACCTTCGTCAAACAGATGGGGCTCAACCGCAAGCACCGCGAGATCGTCCACACGATCGTCCTTCTTGCCAAGAATCTGGGGATGGAGTTGATCGCCGAGGGGGTCGAGACGCGGGAAGACCTCCATCTCCTCCGGCGGATGAAGTGCGAGCAGGCGCAGGGCTACTTCTTCGCCCGCCCCCTCGATGCGCACTCCTGCGCCCAATGGCTCGAACAGAGGATCGGTGATCCTGCGTTCCCCGAAGCCGAGACCGGGGTTTCCCATCCTACGTCGCCCTCGCACCCCGACGAGAAACTGCTGCACTGATCCCGGCCTTCCCCTGCCGATGACGCCCTCATCGAATGCCGCTGCAAGCCGACGAGATGCTCTTGCACCGATCCCCCCCCTCCCCCCTCCATGCGTGGTGAATCGGGGGAAATGGGCGCACGCCAGAATTGTGAGACCTGTGCCACCGGGATCTTTACGCGATTTGCCCACCAACGCTTCCGGTGATATACTCCCCTCTGCTCATCCTCGCGATCCAGAGGATTCCCAGGGATGGGGCAGGGGGTGAAAACCCCGTAAGACGAGTTGAACCGCCCCCCAGGCGGGGGGGCACCCGGAATCGCGTTGCAGGGAGGGGAGGATGGACCGAACACGCGCGAAGGCCTTCATCGATCGGATGTGGGACGACTCGATCGTTCCCACCCTCATGAAGTATATCGAAATCCCGAACAAATCCCCCCATTTCGACGAGGAATGGGCCACCCGGGGCGAAATGGAGAGAGCCGTAGACCTCATCGCGGGGTGGTGCAACGACCATGCGCTCGCCGGAATGCACCTCGAGGTCGTGCGTCTCCCCGGACGAACCCCCCTGATCTTCATCGAGATCCCGGGTGCGAGCGAAGAGACGGTCCTCCTCTACGGCCACCTCGACAAACAGCCGGAGATGACGGGGTGGGAGCCCGGTCTCGGGCCATGGACACCGGTTTTGCGAGGCTCCCGTCTCTACGGCCGCGGGGGGGCGGACGATGGGTATGCCGCTTTTTCCGCGCTCACCGCCCTGGCCGTCCTGGCCGATCAACAGATCCCCCGGGCGCGCGCGGTCGTGTTGATCGAGGCGTGCGAGGAGAGTGGCAGCTACGATCTCCCCGCCTACATCGAGGCGCTCGCCGACCGGATCGGAACCCCGAGCCTCGTGGTCTGCCTCGATTCGGGGTGCGGGAACTACGACCAGCTCTGGTGTACCACGTCGCTCCGGGGGATCGTGATGGGGGCTCTGCGCGTCGAGATTCTCCGGGAAGGAGTCCACTCCGGCGATGCCAGCGGGATCGTCCCCTCGAGCTTCCGGATCGCGCGGCAGTTGCTCAGCCGCATCGAGGAGGAGACGACGGGCAAGATCCGCATCGAGGCGTGTCACGTAGCGGTCCCACCGGAGCGGCTCGCGCAGGCCCGCAGGGCCGCAGAGGCCCTCCGGGAGGAGACCTGGAACAAGTTCCCCTTCGTG
>CAZTSL010000071.1:0-11125 GCA_964616915.1 uncultured bacterium | reverse complement strand
CCTTCGAGGTCGAGCACGTCCAGGGGTGGAACGCGCCCCCGATCGCCCCATGGCTCGAAGCGGCGATCGACCGCGCAAGCCGGGACCACTTCGGCAAGGAGGCCCTCTACATGGGGGAGGGGGGCTCGATCCCCTTCATGGGGATGCTCGGAGAACGCTTCCCCGAGGCGCAGTTCATGATCACCGGCGTCCTTGGCCCCGGCTCCAACGCCCACGGCCCCAACGAGTTTCTCGACATCCCCACGGCGAAGCGACTCACCGCCTGCGTCGCTCAGGTGATCGCCGAACACCATCAGCGCACGAAATGAGTCAGGGGCAACGATGCGACTTCGATCCCTCCTCATCCACCTCGTCCTGATCGTAGCGGTCTTCGTGACGCTCTACCCGATGATCTGGGTGGTGCGCACGGCCTTCTCCCCGGGGCAGAGTCTCTCCCCCTCCCTCGCGCTCTGGCCCGATTCGCCGACGGTGGAACACTTCCGCTCCGTCCTCTTCGATCGTCCCTTCTTCGCGTGGCTGCGTAACAGCGTGATCGTCTCGGCGATGACGACGCTCATCGGGGTCTTTCTCGCCTGCACGGCGGCCTATGCGTTCTCCCGCTTCCGTTTTCCCGGCCGCAGTGCGGGGCTCCTCTCCTTCCTGATCTCGCAGATGTTTCCGGGAACCCTCATGATCATCCCCCTCTACCTCATCATGGACTTTCTCGGGCTTCTCGATCGTCTCACGGGGCTCGTCTTCATCTACTCCACGGTCTCGATCCCCTTCTGCGTCTGGATGCTCAAGGGGTACTTCGACACGATCCCCAAGGACCTGGAGGAGTCGGCGCTGATCGACGGGGCCTCCCAGACGCTGATCTTCTGGAGGATCATCCTCCCCCTCTCACTGCCGGCGGTGGCGGTGACCGCGCTCTTTTCCTTCATCACGGCGTGGAACGACTTCATCCTTGCCGCGACGTTCATGAGTGAGGAGACGCGCTACACGCTGCCGGTCGGGTTGCAGATGATGGTGGGGCAGTTCTCCTCGGAGTGGGGGAACTTCGCCGCCGGTGCGATCCTCGTCTCGCTCCCCGTGATGGCGCTCTTCTTCCTCCTCCAGCGCTATCTCGTCTCGGGGTTGACCGCCGGGAGCGTGAAGGGATGAACCCGCCGCCGGCATCGCTCAGAATGGCCGGAAGGCGCCTTCCGCTCCCTTGAAGGGGCGGCCGCTGGCACGGACGATCGCTTCATGGTCGGGATCGAGATCGAAGTCGCGGACCCTGAAGCCGGGGGTGATCTCGAAGTGGCGGCTTCGCTCCCGGCCATCGAGGCCGAAATCGACCGGGAGATCGAACGTCTGCCCCATCGAGCCGCGGAAACGCACGAGGAAGCGGAGGCCATAGACCTTCGTCGTGTTCTGGACCTGCGTCACCTCGACCGCGTAGGTTCCATCCCCGTCCCGGTCGGTGTAGGTGACCTCGACGACCGGCCAGATGGGACGCCCCGCACCGTAGACCCACTCGTCGAAGTACTCGCTCAGATCGACGCCACCCTCCGCCTCGAGAGCCTCCTGGAGATCCCGTACCGACCGGAAGGTGGAGGTGGCCAGGAAACGGGAGATCGCGGAAAGCACCGTGTCACGTCCCAGTTGCACCTCGAGCTGGCGAAAGAGGATCATCGGCCCGGTGCCATAGACGTCGCCGTAGAAGGCAAAGGGATCGCTCTCGTCGGTGGGGACGGGATAGTACCCCGCCTGGTAGGCGTTCGAGCGCCAGAGGGTCAGGGTCTTCTCCGCGTAGATCGGGGGGAGATGCTCCGCCTCGAAGACGAAGGTGAGATACTCGGCCACGGCCTCCTTCCAGACGAAGTCGGTCGTCGCCGCAAGGGTCGTTCGGTCCCCCCCCCATTGATGAACGGTCTCGTGCATCATCACGTGGAGGAGGGGATCCTCATACGCCCCCCCCGGCAACGCCAGCGACTCGGCGAGCGCGATGTTGCCGGGATGCTCGAACCCCCACCAGAAGAAGGGACCCGTCACGAAACGGAGCGTCTCCCCATAGGGGAAGGGCCCCAGACGAGCCGTGATCCAATCGAGGAAGGCCCAGAGGTGCTCCCGATCGACCCGATCCCCCAGATCGACCCCCGGGATGTCCTCGAGGAAGAGGGAGATCCCCCCCCCTTCCCCGAGCGATACGCGCGCCCAGTTGCGCCCGGCCTGGAAACCGAAGGTCGAATAGGTGGGCCCCCCCTCGAAGGTAAAGGTACAGGTCGTCTCCCCCTCGCCGGCCTCGATTGCCCCCGGACAGCGCACCTCGTAGTCGGCAGGGTGGGAGACGTGAAAGGTGTAGTGGGCGAAGTCGTCGGGATCGTCGTAGCAGGGACCGAGGAAGGAACACCCCTCGACCCAGGCGATCAGCGCATAGAAGGGATCCCCCTGGGCATCCTCCAGAACCGCGTAACCGACGTCGGTCCCCTCGTAGGTGCGTGGCGGTACCGTAAAGCGCCCCGAGACCGTGAAACGCTCCTCGGCCGCGATCTCGGGCCCGCAAAGATCGAGCTTCTCGTCGGCGAGACGGAACCAGGTGGGAGGAGCGCCGTCGAACTCGAGCGCATCGATCCGCTGGAGACGGTAATCGAGGGAGACGCAGTTGCCCCCCTCCCGCGCTTCCAACGTCACCACGCCCTGCGCCGTACCCTCCGGAATCGCAAAGGTGTAGTCGTAGGCCAGGGGGTCGTAGTCGAGAAAACGGGCGCCCTCCGGCGGCCCATCGGGGACGCAGCGGGGGGCGGAGAGGAGGAATGCCGAAGAGAGGAAGAAGAGGCGCGAAACGGCGCCCTTTCCCTTCCAAGCACGAGAAGAGAGGGGACTTTGCATCGGGACGCTCCTCGCTCTGGGGCTATTTCCGTACGATCTTGATCCCGAACTTCTTGGCCTGCCCGATCGCCCACTGCTTCGTGCGGCCGAGTCGTTCGGCGGCCTTCGTGAGGCTGCCCGCCTCCCGGATCGCGGCGATGAGGGTATCGCGCTTGGCCAGATCGAGCGCGCTGAATTCCTCGTCGGGCTTCGTGACTTCGATTCTGGGCGCCTTGGAAGGGGTGTGGTGCTGGGCGATCTCCGGGGGGAGGTGCTCGACCCCGATCGCTTCGCCGTCGGGACAGAGGATCGCGGCGTAGCGGAGCGCATTCTCGAGGTCCCGGAAGTTGCCCGGCCACGAATGGCACGCGATCGCCTCGAGGGCCTCGGGGGAGAGACCCCGGATCTTCTTGAGAGGGATCTCCGGGGCGATGCGGGTCAGGAGGTGTGCAGCCAGGTCGGGCAGGTCGCTCTTGCGCTCCCGCAGGGGGGGGATCGTCAGACGCAACTGGGCCAACCGGTAGTAGAGGTCCTCCCGGAAGCGCCGTTCCTCGATCTCCCCTTCGATCGAACGATTCGTCGCCGCGATGATCCGGACGTTGACCCGTTGCGGTTTCGTGGCGCCGAGCCGGTGGACGCGCTTCTCCTCGATCGCCTTGAGGATCTTGGCCTGCTGTTCGAGGGGCATGTCGCCGATTTCGTCGAGAAAGAGCGTGCCGCCGTCGGCGAGTTCGAATTTTCCCGGTTTCCCTTTCGGATCCGCGTTGGCGATCCCCGATTTCGGGGCGTAGCCGAAGAGTTCGCTTTCGAGGAGGGCCTCGGGGATCGCGGCGCAGTTGCACTCGACGAAGGGACCGTCCCGCCGGGGGGAGAGGCGATGGATCTCCCGGGCGACCATCGTCTTGCCGGTCCCGGTCTCGCCGAGGAGGAGGATCGAGAAGTTCGTCTGGGCGACCGATTCGATCTGCCGCCACAGTTGCGTCATCGCCTTCGACTTCCCGATGAAGAGCCCAGGTTCCCCCCGCTCCGCGCAGAGACTGCGGCGAAGCAGGAGATCCTGGCGAAGCGCGCCGGCGATCATCGCGCCGGACAGGAGCGCAAGGAGGGAGAGATAGCGCAGATCCTCCCGCTTGAATCGGGCGCCCCTTCGCCGGTCATCGACGTAGATCACCCCGATCGTCGTATCCCCGGCCAACATCGGCGCACACATCGCCGCGCGGATCCGTTCCCGGCGCGTGGCTGCGGAGGGGATGATGTCGCTGTCGGCAGAGGGTTTTTCGAGGGCGTGGGTGAGCAGCGCCTCCTGACGATCGAGCACGCGGCCCACGACCTGGGAACTCGTCCGGAACTCCCCCTTGCGCCCCGGACCGGTAAAGGAGAGGGACATCTTCCACCCCTCGAGTTCCACGTCGCGCACGCCGATGAAGACCCGTTCCGGATCGAGGGCCTCGAAGATCACCCCGGCGATCCGCTCGAGGAGGGTCGGTGGGTCGGAAAGGGCCTCCAACGCCTCGACGACCTGAAAGAGGAGCGAAAGCCGCGCCTCGGCCTCCCCCCCCGAAGGCGTCGCGGCGCAGGGGCGGGAGGAACGAAGATCGAGGGCGAGCGTCCGGCTGTCGATCCCCGTCACGATATCGATCCTCCCCGGGGTGTGCGCCTCATTGGCCTCGAGGAACTTGATCCGGAACGCCCCGATCACGAACTCGTCTCCCCCTTTGAGCGGGATCGCCTTGCCGGCCTCGATTCGGACGCCATTGAGGATCGTTCCGTTTCGGCTCTCGCAATCGAGAAGGGCGAAGGCGCCATTCTCGGAGACGATTCGGGCATGGAGGCGGGATGCGGCAGGGTCGGGGATCTGAAGGTCGTTGTTCGGGGTCCGGCCGATCGTGATCTCGGGCTTCTCCAAGGTGACGAGTCGTTCCTGTTCGTCATGTCGAATCAGGAGATGGGGCATTTCGTCCTCGATTCCATCGAATCTCATGGGGCGCTCAGGCCCCCTCTCCCTCCCAGGGTTCCCGTGCGGCAACGCCGGGGAGGGGAAACGCCGGATCTACGGTGTGGTGATCTCGTCCGCGACGCAACAGGTGATCGTAAGGGTCTCCCCCTGGCAATCGACGCGGACGCTTCCTCCGCCGGCGGCGAGGGGGCCGAAGAGGAGCGCCTCGGCCAGCGGCTTGCGCACCTCCTCATCGATGAGGCGGGCCATGGGACGCGCGCCGAAGTCCTTGTCGTAGCCCCGCCTGGCCAGCCAGTCCCGCGCCGCCGGGGTCAGGGTGAGGGAGACCCCCTTGGGGGCGAGTGCGGCCTCGACCGCTGCGATCTCCTTGTCCACGATCCTCCCGATCGTCTCGGGGGAGAGGGTGTCGAAGCGGACCACCGCATCGAGGCGGTTGCGGAATTCGGGGCTGAAGAGCCGCTCGAGCGGCTTCCTGGCGGGGTCCCCCGTCCGTTTGTCGAGAAAGCCGATCCCCGGCGCGGTCAGCTCCCGCGCGCCGGCGTTCGTCGTCATGATGAGGATCACGTTGCGAAAGTCCGCCTTTCGCCCCGTGTTGTCGGTCAAGGTGGCATGATCCATCACCTGAAGGAGGATGTTGAAGAGATCGGGGTGTGCCTTCTCGATCTCGTCGAGGAGGACGACCGAGTAGGGGTGGCGGCGGACCGCATCGGTCAGGAGTCCTCCCTGATCGAAGCCGACGTAGCCGGGGGGGGCGCCGATCAGGCGGCTGACCGTATGCTTCTCGGCGAATTCGCTCATGTCGTAGCGGAGCAACTCCACCCCGAGGGCCCGGCCGAGCGCGCGGGCCAGTTCGGTCTTCCCGACCCCGGTGGGACCGAAGAAGAGGAAGGAACCGACCGGTTTGTGGGGGAGGCGCAATCCGGCGCGGGAGAGGCGGATCGCGGAGACGATCGCTTCGATGGCACCCTCCTGCCCGAAGATCTGGCGCCGCAGTTCCCGGTCGAGGTGCTGAAGCCGGCTGCGCTCGTCGCCCGAAAGACTCTCCGCGGGGATCCGGGCGATCGAGGCGACCACGGCCTCGACTTCCGCGCGCCCCACGCTCTTCTTCCCTTGCCCCGAGAGGCGCGCCCGCTCCCGGGCGCCGACTTCGTCCATGACATCGATCGCCTTGTCGGGGAGGAAACGGTCGTTGATGTGCTTCGCCGCAAGCTCCGCGGCGGCCCGGATCGCCTCGTCGGTGTACCGGATGTCGTGGTAGGACTCGTAACGGGAGCGTAGCCCCTCGAGGATTTCGATCGTCTCCTCGACCCCGGGCTCCCCGATCTCGATCTTCTGGAAGCGCCGGGCCATGGCGCGATCCCGTTCGAGGGCCTTGAAGTCTTCGTGGGTGGTGGCACCGATACAACGCAGTTCGCCGCTGGCCAGGGCGGGTTTGAGGAGGCTGGCGGCATCGACGGTGCTGCCGCTCACCGCACCGGCACCGACGGCGGTGTGGAGTTCGTCGATGAAGAGGATCGCCCCCGGTTTTTCCCGGAGCGCTTTCATCACCCCCTTGAGGCGCTCCTCGAACTGTCCCCGGAACTTCGTTCCGGCAAGGAGGGCGCCCATGTCGAGCGCATAGATCCGGGCATGACGAAGGAGCGTGGGGACGCGCCCTTCGTGGATCCGCATCGCCAGCCCTTCGGCCATCGCGGTCTTCCCGACCCCGGGGTCTCCTACGAAGAGGGGGTTGTTCTTCGTGCGGCGGCAGAGAACCTGAATCGTGCGCATCATCTCCGCCTCCCGGCCGATCAGGGGGTCGATCCGCCCGGCTGCGGCCTGGGCCACGAGTTCGGTCGTGAAGGCGCGTAGCGGATCCCGGACCACGCCCCCCTCCGGGGCAGAGAGCATCTCCTGGGCATCCTCCTTCGCGATCCCGTGAGAGATGTAGTTGAGGACGTCGAGCCGGCTGATCCCCTGCGCCTCGAGGAGGTAACGGGCATAGGAATCGTTCTCCTCGAAGTAGGCGGCCAGGATGTCGCCGAGATCGAGTTCGCTCTGCTCCGACGACTCGGCGTGCAGGATCGCGCGGGCCAGCACCCGGCGCACCCCCACGGTCTGTTCCGGCTCGACCCGTCGCCGCTTCGGGAGTTTCTCGATATGGGTCTCGAGGTGGTTGCCCAGATCCTGGCGCAATGCCTGCAGATCGGCCCCACAGGCGACAAGGATCTCGCAGGCCCGTTCTTCCTGGAGGAGGACGTAGAGGAGGTGTTCCAGCGTCACGAATTCGTGGCGCCGCCGCCGCGCCTCCTCGTGGGCCTCGAGCAGGCATCTGCGCAACGCTTTCGGGATCAAGGGGGAACTCATTCCGGCTCCATCGTGCATTGAAGGGGATACTGCGCCTCCCGGGCCATCTTCTGTACCTGCTCCACCTTCGTCTCCGCGATCTCCTTCGGATAGACGCCCGCGACCCCTACCCCCCGGCGGTGAACCCGCAGCATGATCCGCGTCGCCTCGAAGAAGGACTTGTGAAAGACGCTCACGAGGATCATGATGACGAACTCCATCGTCGTGTAGTGGTCATTGTGGAGGAGCACCTTGTACATGCGGGGCTTTCGGGCTTTCGTACGCGTCTTGCGCTCGGTGAGGAGTTCCCCGTCTTCTTCCGGCCAGTCTTCGGGCATCCGTGTATCCCTTTACGAAGGCGATTCGAGAGAGACCGCGGCAGGAAACACCCGCACGAAGCAGGCACGCGCCGGCCCTCTTCTTTACCGGAGATCCGCAATATGGATCCTGACAGCGGTTTCGCCGACATTGCCCTTACAGGCTATCGACAGTGTACCGGCTCGATGCAGAAGGGTCAAGTCCGGCTTTCCTGCCGGCCAAGCATTTCATGATCTTCACGAGGGCTTCCTCCCCGTATCGGAGTTTCGGGGACAGAGGGAGTGGGTGACATCGAGCGGTGAAAAGAGTAGAATCGAGCCATGGTCGAGGGTACCGATCGTCGGCGCTCCATCGGAGAAACCGATCGTACGAGGATCACGATGCGACACGTCCTGGCCTTCATCGCGCTTCTCCTTTCCGTGGCCTCCGTGGCCTGTTCCTCGCCGAACGGAGGGGAGTGGACCGGAACCTTCGAGGGACACGTGCGGGGCACGATGGACTTTTCCATCGACCGGCGCGGCACGAAGCTCGAGGGGAAGATGACGGGAGAAACCGTGGAGGGGGAACCCTTCCGCGCCAGCCTCGAGGGGAGGATCCGCGGCGCCGACTACCGGGCCACCTTCGAGGGGCGAGCACGAAACGGGATCCACTTCAAGGGGATCATGCGGGGTACGATCGCGCAAGGCACCGGGAAGGGGAACTGGGAAGCCACCCTCTACTCCCCCCTGGCGCGAGGAAGGAGCGGCGAAGTCTCGGGACACTGGGAGGCCCGACAGACGAAGTGACCAGAGGGGGATGGCGCTGGCCCCGCAGCGCCCCTCGGGAGGAGTTGCCATGCCACGATTCGATGCCCGGAACGCGGACTGCTTCGTTTTCACCTACAAGGAGGGACTCCTCTCCCCCCTCGCCCACGACCTGAAGATCCGGGTGACACGCTTCGAGATCGAGGTCGCCGAGGATCTCACCCGAATCGAGGCGTCCTTCGATCCGAACTCGCTCCGGGTGGTCTGCGCGATGCGAAACGACATCGAAGCCCCCCAGGTACTCCGAGCCAAGGATATCCGCGAGATCGAGGCGAACATCACTCGCAAGGTTCTCGAAACGAACCGCTATCGAGAGATCCGTTTCACCGCCACGGTGATCGAGGGCCTCGACGACGGGGCGTGGCGGGTGCAAGGAGACCTCTGCCTGCACGGCAGGACACGCCCGATCTCCTTCGAGGTCGTGACGGCCGAAGGACGTTATTCCTGTCGAGTACGCCTCCATCAACCCGATTTCGGCATCCGGCCCTTCTCCGCGATGTTCAATACCCTCAAGATCCGGCCCGATCTCTTCGTCGCCGTCTCCGTCCCCCAATGGACGCCGCAGGAAGCCTGAGGCGCCCGGCAGGGGGAGGCAAGGGCTGCTGGCCATGCAGCCGGCGCGCGCGAAAGACGCCGCAGGAGAGGGGCACCGGCCCTCCGCTGGAACGGCGATACCCTCCGGGGAGAGAGAACGAGATCATTCGGGGAGGAAGACGCTCATTGGCAGGTCGTATAGTGAAGGTGGGCATCCGTGATGAAGAAGTCATCGACGGATCGACTACAGAACTGGATCGTGTTCTGACCGCCGGCAATGAGGCAGGAACTGGGGGAGATCTGTACCCGTACCCGTCCTTCCTCCGTGTCGCAAGTCGCTTCGCTGATCGGGAAGTCGCCGCTGCACTTCGATGAGCCGTTCAGTTCCCAATAGGCCCCGTCCCGCACGACCTCGCAGTAGTAGATGTCGAGTTCGACCGGTTCGAGGACGACACTGGGAAGCGCGAAACTCGTCTCGAAGCAGTCGAATCCATTGACAGCGGTCTTCGCTTCGACGATGTTGAGCGTCTCCTCGACCTGATCTCCGGTATCGCAGGTGGGCTCGGGGGCGCAGGGGCCCTGGGCCTGGAGGAGGGTCAGGGCGAAGATCGTGGCCAGGAGCGTAATCGTTCGTTTCATGGCGTATCCTTTCTTCTCTGTAGGCGTCTCGGGGAGGATCGGGAGGTATCCCTTCGGTCTCCTCCGTCGTCCCGCCGCGTCTGGGATCGTTTCTGTGGGCGGAGGGAGGGATGCGCTCGTGCTTCCCTTCCCCCTCATTTCCGTGGCGCGATTATTCCCCTTTCCCGTCTCGAGGTCAAGTGGAGGGAACCTCGATTCCCCCCCTCGGGCGCTCCACTCCCCGCATCTTGCTCGTGGGGAACCCGGCGGCAGGGGAGGGGCGCGGATATCCCTCCGGACGGTCGTGGTTTCTCGATTCGTCGTCGGCGTGGTGGGACGTTTCATCGCAGCTTGACACCGGAACGTGGGACGGGTATCGTTTCCCTGCATCGTCGTTGTCTCCTTTTCGCAGCAGAGCACCACGAGGTGGAGGCGCATGGCCGATCCTCAGAAACAGCCATGGATCCTGGCTGCGCACCAGTATCCGTTCACGGTGGAGCCGAACGTTTTTTGCGTCCTGCGGCCGCTCGTCTCCCTCTCCGGGGAGACGTACGTCGCAGAAAACTTTCCGAACCGTGGGAAGGTGTGGTGGATGCTGCGGAATGATTTTCCCCGCCATGAGGTCCTTCCGGGTGCCTTGTTCATCAGCCGGATCGAGGAGACCCAGCACTACGACCCGGACAATCCGCAGAAAGACCGTTTCCAGGCGGTCCGCTTCGACATCCGGCCGGTGCGCAGCGAGGTGGTCGAAGTTCTCGAGTTGAGAGGGACTTCCCTCGATGAAGCGCTCAGCAAGGGGGTGGTGTTCCCCCGCCCCGTACCGGAGCGGGTCCTCCTGCGGATCGGAGGGAACATCTATGGACCCCTCCATGCCACCCATCGGATCGATAACGGACAACCGATTCGTCTCTTCCTGGAGGGGGAGAACGAACTCGATCATGTCGTCTATCGAGTTTCCCGGGAGGATTTCGAGAAGTTCCGCCTCGCCGAGATCCAGGATCGCCGGATCGTCTATGATTTCCATTACGAGATCGGTTCGAGCGATTTCCGAAGCCGAACCCCCGAGGAGAAGGTGAGCCAGCAGCTCATCCTCGCCAGGGACTTCGACCGCCTCCTCCACTGGATGAAGGAGACGGGCGAACCGATCGATGTGGCCACGAACGAGCAGATCCTCCAGTGGTTCAGCAAGGCGCAGACGCTGACCCGCACGGAACGGAAGATGCTTCGTAACTTCATCGCCCATTTCATCGACCAGGACCTTCCGGCGGATACGGAGATCTTTGCCCAGCGAAAGAAACGCTTCGAGGCGATCCTGCGCAACGTGGACACCCTGATGGCCTGCGGTGATCTCCTCGCCGAGATGATGCTCAACGAAGAGATTTATAAACGAATCTTCAACGAACGGGTCGATCATCTCGCCAGCGCACGGGTCGAAAAAGAGGTCGAACGCAGGAAGGCCGAAATCGAGAAGGAGATCGTCACGCTCGAGCAGCGCCGAACCGAGATGGAGGAAGCGCTGCGGAAGTTGACCGACGAACTCGACAACGAGCGACGCAAGCAAAAGAGCCGGATCGAGCGGGAGATGAAGAAGGAACTCGCCTCCTGGACGAAGAAGATCGATCTGTGCCGCAAGGAACTCGAAAGCCTGACCGGGGATCTCGCCCAGGCAAGGGAACGGCTCTACGAGGAGTTGATCCATCGCTACCCCCTTCCCATCCCCGCCACCCCGCCCTCCCCCCGT
>CAZTSL010000070.1:0-25461 GCA_964616915.1 uncultured bacterium | reverse complement strand
GGAGGAGTTGCACCGGGGGCTCATCAATGCCTTCTTCGCCTCTCCGATCATGGCGATCTCCTTCCAGTGGACGACCGAGGTCCGCTATTTTACCACCCCCCCGATCACCCATCTTCCCCTCACCTGGATCGTCCGGCTGGAACGCTGGAACGAGATCCCCCCTCAGCACCGGACGAAACTCCTCGAGATCGCCTGGAAGGAAGCAGAGAAGACGATCGCCACGATCCGCAGGACGAACGCGGCGGGGATCGCAGCCTTGCGCCGTCAGGGGCTTCGGGAGGTCCCGATCGATGAGGCCGCTGTCGAAGAGTCCGTGACGTTGCATGCCCGCGTCACGAAGGCCCTGACCGATTCCTACATCCCCCGCGGCGTGATCGCGGCGGTCAATGAACGGCTCCGCCGTGCAGGTCTCCCGGAACTCGGGAAAAAAACCGTGCCGTGAGCAACCCTTTTCCATCGACGACGAACGGGGAGGAGAGATCCCCCACCAGGAGGCCCGCGCATGAGGAAGCGCTTCTCGTACACCGATTCATCGAGGATCGAAGTCGCCGAAAGGAAAGATCCCCCCAGGCGTTCTGTGGGGCGGCGTAACGCCCTGCGGCTCGGCTGGATCCTCGCCTGCTTCCTTCTTCCCCTGGGCAGGCCCCTTTGGGCAGAGGGGACCGAGTCGGTCAACTTCGTGCCCCGGGATCTGAGCCGGGGCGTTCTGGCGCCCGACGGCGACGGGGTGGCCGGGGATTTCGACGCGTTTGCGGTCTCCCGAAATCCGGCGGGACTCGTGACGCTCGGGGGGATGAACGTCGGCTTCACGACCACGCTCCTCGACCGGGAAAAGAGTCTGATCGGGGGCGGCGGATGGGCGCTCTCCCTCGGTTTTCCGCTCCACTTCTCCATCCCCGGCGAGGAGGAGGTCTCCCTCGCCTACGGTTTCGGGTTCCAGTCCCTCGATACCCCCGCCACGTGGCAAGGAGTCGTGACCGGCGTGGAGAATCCCCAGGATGGCAGCTACATCCTCAACAGCTTCGCGATCGGCTCCGATCGGGCCTCGATCGGATGGACCGTGGGGACCTTCTTCTGGACGAGTTCTCCCCAGGAGCAGGAGATCACCACGCACCACGTGGGGTTGCAGCTTCGCCCGAGCCGTTTCCTCGCCGCCGGTCTCACGATCCGGGACGTCTTCGAGCCGGTCGGGCGGGTGCCGGAGGAGCGGTTCACCCGTTCCTACGAAGCGGAGGTGATGCTGCGCCCCTGGGGGAGCCGCTCCCTCGAGGTGGGGGGGGGCGCGCTCATCGGCCTCGACGACCTGATCGACTACCGGGGCCGTCTGGTCGTGCGTCCCCTCCCGGGGCTCGCCTTCCTCCTCCGTTTCGATTCCGTGGAGCGTCCCCTCTCCGCCCTCGGTGGGGCGGTCGGGCGGGATTCCCGGATCTTCGCGGGGCTGACGATCGAAAGCCTCTTCAATCGCAACGACGACACCCTTGGGGCGAGTTACACGCTCCTGACCTCGGAGCGGAGTGGCTCGAATCTGGGGGGCTCCTCCGTGACGGTCCGCTTCGCCCATGAACGGACCCCCCCACTCATTCCGTTGCGCCGCATCGAGCGGATCTCGCTTGGCGATATCACCTCGGACCGCGATTTCGTTCAACTCCTCTTTCATCTCCACCAGATCGAGCGAAGCCGGGAGGTCGCAGGCGTGCTCCTCATCCTCGACACCTCTCCGGGATGGGGGGAGAGCGAGGAATTGCGTGAAGCGGTGCGGCGGCTGGAAAGATCGGGGAAATCGACGATCGCCTACCTCCACGATGGGGGGATGCGCGCCCTCTACGTCGGGACCGCCTGCCAGGCGGTCTATCTCCACCCCGGCGCAACGTTCTCCCTGCCTGGTCTTGCCGCCAGCGGCATCTACCTCAAGGATTTCCTCGAACGCTTCGGCGTGGGGGTCCAGGCCGTCAAGATCGCGGAGTACAAGAGTGCCCCCGAGATCTTCACGCGCAACTCCGCTTCGCAGGCGGCCCGGGAACAGCTCTCCGCCTACCTCTCGGACGTGGCGCAACGCTTCTTCACCCATCTCTCCGCAGCGCGTGGCATTCCGGAGGAGACGCTCGCCCGGCTCCGGGAGCGGGTCTCGATTTCCCCCCCCGAGGCCGCGGAAGCGGGGCTCATCGATGGGGTGTTCCACCCCGACGAGGTGGAACGAGAGGTGGCCGAACGCTTCGGTCATCCCGTCTCCGATCCCCCCGAGACCCCGGAGCGGAGCCGGCAGTGGCAAGAGCCCGCCATCGCGGTGATCCACGTCTCCGGGGACATCGTTCCCGTCTCGACCTCCCTTTTCGCCGAGAGCGCCGATGGAGAGAAGATTGCAGAGGCGATCGAGCAGGCCCGGGAGGATCCCGGGATCCGGGCGATCGTCCTGCGCGTCGATAGCCCTGGCGGCGCGGTCCTCCCCAGTGAACGGATCGCGCGCGAGGTGGAACGGACACGGGGGGAGAAGCCGATCGTCGTCTCGATGGGGAACGTGGCCGCATCGGGGGGATACATGGTCTCCGCACCGGGAGAGCGGATCTTCGCCAATCCCTCCACGCTCACCGGTTCGATCGGCATCTTCGGTCTCAAGTTCAACCTGGCAGACCTCCTCGCGCGGCTCGACATTCATACGGAGACGTTGCGCACCGGCGAGCATGCCGATGTGGGGAGCCTCTTTCGTCCCTGGACCTCGGAGGAGATCTCCGGGATCATGCGGGAGATGCGTTACCACTACGAGCGTTTCGTGGCCCTCGTGGCCCGGGGAAGGGGACGCTCGCCCGAGGAGATCGACCGGGTCGGACGGGGGCGGATCTGGTCGGGCGCCATGGCGCGGGAGGTGGGCCTCGTCGATGAGATCGGAGGTTTCCTCGCCGCCCTCGACGCCGCGCGCAGCCGCGCCGGCCTCTCCCCTGGCACCTCGGTGCGTCTCGTTCAACTTCCGGTCCGACAAAGGGGGATGTTCGATCTCGTGCAACGTTTCACGGGCAGCCGTCTCGCCACCCCTTCCCTTCCCCCCCGCATCGCTCAACCCCTTCGCACGATCCCCGCTTCCCTCTGGAGCGAGGGAAGCGTTCTGGCCCGCCTCCCCTGGATCCTGCTTACCCGTTGAGTGCGGGAGCGCTCCGCGAAGTAATCCCATGAGGTTGGCGACAACCGTTCCCGGATTCGCAAAAGTACTTGTTTCGTCTGGAATAACCAGCTATAATCGAACCTCGAGTGTGTCGGAAATAGGTGTTGTCGCGCGACCTGGAGGACTGAAAGCTCGTCGATACACACCTCGGCGACCGGCCGACCCTGGGCACCGAGGGCAAGTGGAAAACGTTCCAGGACGCATAGTGGCCGTTATGCTGATGGGGATGAATCACCATGAAGGATCGAGCAGAGATCATTCGCTTGCTCAGCGAAGCCAGGCCGGAACTGAGTCGACGATTTGGCGTCAGACGCCTGGCGCTCTTCGGTTCCTATGCGCGGGGAGACCAGCGGGAGGCAAGCGACGTGGATATCGTCGTCGAGGTTGACCCAGCGATCGGCCTGAAGTTCGTCGATCTCGCCGAAGCCATCGAAGCGCTCCTGGGGGTGCGGGCAGACGTCGTCTCCCGTGGGGCCATCAAGGCGAGGAACTGGCCGGTGATCGAGAAGGAACTCATCGATGTCCCGTAGACCGGTCATTTTTCTGATCGAGGATCTCTGGGAAGCGATCGACAAGATCGAGCGGTACATTCAGGGTCTCGATCGGGATTCAACTACTTTGGAATCGATCTCGACATCGTCTGGGAGATTCTGCAAGCAGACCTGCCTCGCTTCAAGGCGAAGATTTCCGCCATCAGGGAGGATCGAGAGGGGAGTGAGCGTCATGAGTGAAACCTTGAAGCCCTGGTGCGCCGTTGCCGTCCCTCCCGAAGAGATCCGCGAGGGACGACTCGTCGAGGGATGTTGGAACTTGTTTCGTCTGGAACAGTCGGCTATGATTCCAGGAGGTGGATGGGGTGAATATGAAGTTTGTTTCCCGATTCGACGTTGGGCAGTAGAACCATGGAGGCGATGAGACGTTACGTTCTGGGAATGCTCCTCCTCTCTCTGTTCCTGCCGCGCTCTGCTTCGGGGGGGGAGAGCCGGGTGTGGGGGCGGGTCTACGATCCCGACAGCGTCACGAATCCCCGGCCGGTCCTCGTGGCGATCCCGTGGGTGCACGTCGCCATCGAGCACCCCGGGGAAGGGGGGGCGTCCTTCTGGGCGATCAGCGATGCGGCGGGATTCTTTCCGGCGGCTTCCCCCCAGGAGATCCTTCGGCTCGATCTCGGCGAAAAGGACCTGGCCGAAGGGTCACGGGCCTGGATCCTCAACGGCGCTCCTGTCGTGCGGATCCGGGGGGAGAGCGACGCCTTCTTCACCTACCCCCCCGCCTCCCACGCCTTCAACCAGGTCAATGCCTTCTACCACACGAACGCGCTCCTGCGCTTCATCGATGGCCTCCTGCCGGAGGCGTACACCTTCGACCGCCTGGTGCGGCTTCGCGTCGGGCTTGGAACCCAGTCCCACTGCGGGTACGACCGGCTACGCGAGCGGGGGGACTGCGTGATCGGCATCGGCGCGGGACGGCTGACCGATGTGATCGCCCACGAAGCCTTCCACGCGATTCAGGGGCATATCGCGGCCACGGCCCCCGACCATCCCTCCCTGACCGGGATCACGGCCTTCACGACCGAGGGGCTCGCCGACTACTTCACCGCGGCCTATACCGGGGATGGCGTGATCTTCAACGAGAACTGCGAGGAACGGATCGAGGATCCGTGGTATTGCCGGCACCTGGAGAACGACCGGACCCTCTCCACCTACAACCGTGCCGAGCCCCACCTCCTCTCGACGATCCTGAGCGGCGCCCTCTATACGCTTCGCCTGCGTCATACCGAGGCGAAGGTCAACCCGATCGACCGGATCGTCCTCTACGCCCTCCTCCACCACCGACCCGAAGGGAAGAACGCCTGGTCCGACCTCGACGACTTCCGCGAAACGCTCCTTTCCGGCGCAGCCACGCTCTACCCCGAGGATCCCGGGCTTGCGCAAGAGATCGATGAGGAGTTTTCCCGCCGCGACATCCACCCCTACGCCGAACCGGTCGTCTTCGCCAAAGGCGGCGGCTCCCAGGGGTGCCTCGATCTCGATCCATGGGATACCGCGGCCCGCCCCGTGGTCCTCGGCCCCTGGAACAAACGGGGGCTGCGCACCACCCAGTGCCGGATCGACTGGTTCGAGGGGGAACGACGCATCCATACCGACCGCGTCCTCCCCTTCGGGTACGCCACTCACCGTTTCGACACCCCCGGTGAAAAGGGGGTGGAGATCACCTGCATCGATGTCACGGGGCACCGAGCCTCCTCCACGCGCGTCACCTTCGAGATGCCGCATCCACTCGGATGCCCGGTCGAATGAGAAAACCGATGAAGAGATTCACCCTTTCCTGCCTCCTCTTCCTCCTGCTCTTCTCTCTCCTGCCCGCAGCGCATGCCCAGACGACGAAGGGCGTCCACTTCGGGATGGAGATGGGAGGGGCATTCCTCCTGGGAGACGATGGAGAGAATTTTACGAACTCCTTCGCCTGGGGGGGACACCTCGGGTATGGATTCGCCTCGGGTTTCCTGGTGGGCCTCCAGGTTCTCGTCAACCAGAATCACCGGGACAAGGGCGATCTTTCCGCCTTCATCGACGAGAACCTCTACCTCGAGGAGGTCTCCTTCAACCGGCTCCTCTTCATCCCGACGCTCCATTACCTCCTCCTCTTCGAGTCGGGCTTCTTCCCCTACGGGGGCGGCGGGGTCGGATGGTATCACCAGACGACGACGCTACGGGGCATCGCCTCGACGCAGGAGACGGACAACATGCTCGGGTTCATGGTGGAGGGGGGGGGAGGATACTTCATCAACCGCCAGACCGTCTTGCGCCTCGCTGTCGCCTACCATACGGCGATCCATGCCAACGACGATACGGGGGGCAACGATTTCCTTCACTGGCTCACCCCCACCTTCACACTCGGGTATCGCTTCTGAAGATAGGATCCTTTCGTGACGAAACGATTGCGGGTGTTGGGGATCTCCTGTTTCGGCGCGCACGATGCCGGTCTGGCCCTCTTGACGGAGGAGGGGATCGCTTTTGCCTCCGAGGAGGAACGTTTCAGCCGGCGCAAGCACGACAACCGCTTCCCCCGGGGAGCGCTCCGGTGCGCGCTCGAAACGTTGGACATCCCGATCTCCGAGATCGAGCATGTCGGTTTCTACTCCGACCTCTCTTCGATTCCGTGGGGGGGGGTGCGCCACCTCTTCCGCTACTTTCCCCGCTCGCTCGGCCTCCTGCGGCGGGCACCGAACCTCCTGGAACACCGTTCGATCGAACGGGTGCTCACCGCGCTCGGGTACCGGGGAGCGGTTCATGGCTTCAAACACCACCTCTGTCATGCGGCGAGTGTCTTCTATCCCTCCCCTTTCGAAGAGGCGGCGATCCTGACGATCGACGGAACGGGGGAGTGGACGACAACGGGGTTTTTCCTGGGGAAAGGGCGCTCGATCACGCCGCTGGGGGAGATCCGCTTCCCCCACTCCCTGGGACGGCTCTACGAGACGGTGACGCAATTTCTCGGTTTCCCCCCGCACGACGGGGAGGGGACGGTGATGGGGCTCGCTGCCCTGGGCACGCCCCGTTTTCTCGATCTTTTCCGGAGGATCGTGCGAACCCTTCCCGACGGCACCTTCCGCCTCGACCTGCGCTATTTCGATTTCCCGTACGGGGGGAAACGGCGTTATTCGAGACGGTTCGTCGAAGCCTTCGGGGAGCCGCGCCCGCCTGGGGGGCCGGTCACGCAACGGGACCGGGACCTGGCGGCCTCCCTGCAGGCATGCCTCGAGGAGACGGTGCTCCACCTCTGTCGGCATCTGGCCCGCAGGACGGGGGCATCGAAGCTCTGCCTCGCCGGGGGGGTGGCGCTCAACAGCCAGATGAACGCCCGGATCCTTGCCTCGGGGATTTTCGAGGAACTCTTCATCCTCCCCGCGGCCGGCGATCCGGGGACCGCGCTCGGGGCGGCCCTCCTTGCGGCCTACCATGTGGCGGGGGTCCGGCGTTCCTTCCCCCTTGTCACCCCCTTCCTCGGTCCCGCCTACGAGAAGGCCCGGTGCCGGGCCGCGCTCTCCCAGGCGGGCCTCCCCTTCCGGGAAGTTGCCGACGCACCGGCAGAAGCGGCCCGGCTTCTTGCCGCAGGAAAGATCGTGGGGTGGTTCCAGGAGCGCCTCGAATTCGGGCCAAGAGCGCTCGGCAACCGTTCGATCCTGGCCGATCCCCGCGATCCCGCGATGAAGGCGCGGCTCAACGCCCGGATCAAGGGACGGGAACCCTTCCGTCCCTTTGCGCCGGCGATTCTCGCGGAACGGGTCTCCGAGTTCTTCGTGCGCCCCACGCTCTCCCCCTATATGCTCCTCGTCGAGACGATCCGCCCCGAGAAACGGGGGCTCATCCCCGCCGTGGTCCATCACGACGGCACCGGCCGGCTCCAGACCGTCTCACGGAGGGACAACCCCCGTTTCTACGCCCTCATCTCGGCATTCGCGAACCGCACCGGCATCCCCCTCCTCCTGAACACTTCCTTCAACCGCAAGGGGGAACCGATCGTCTGCACCCCGGAGGATGCGATCGCCACCTTCCGCGCCGCCGGCCTCGATGCGCTCTTTCTCGGGGACCTCTGCGTGGAACGAGAGGAATGAATTCAGCTTCGGAACTTTTTTGCCGATAAGACGAGAAGGGTGCGGGGGAATGGGAGGATCGATCCCGATCCGTCGCAAGAGGCGATCCAGGGATGAACGTCCACAGCAAAAGACGAAAGCTCGGAGGATGGCGCATCGTCCTCCTCCTGACGGCTCTGCTCGGCCCGCTGCGCTTCGCTCATGCCCGTGATGGCGCAGGTCACCTCTCCACCTGCATTCACGACGTATGGCGGAAACGGGACGGGCTGCCGGGCAACATGATCCTCGACGTCCTTCAGACACGGGATGGCTATCTCTGGCTCGCCACGGACCGGGGACTCGTCCGCTTCGACGGGATGCGCTTCACCCGTTTCGACCGGCGCAATACGCCGGCATTCGGAAACAACGGCATCTCGACCCTGCTCGAGGATCGGGAGGGGACCCTCTGGGTCGGTTCCTCGAGTGGAGGACTCCTGCGGTACCGGGATGGCCGCTTTTCACCGGTTCCGCAATTCGGGGATACCGTCGTCGTCGCGCTCCATGAGGACACTCGGGGGAGGATCTGGATCGGGACGTACGGCGATGGCCTCTTCCGATACGACGCAGGGGAGTTTCGTCACTTCACGGCCAGGGACGGCCTTCCGGCAAGGAGCATCCTTGCGATCGCCGAAGACCTCCGGGGAAGACTCTGGCTCGGCCTCCTTCATGGGATCATGATCTTCGATGATGAGCGATTCTCCCCCCTTCCAGGGGTTACGGCCCCGATCAATGCGATCGTGCCCGATCGAAAGGGAAGGGTGTGGCTCGGTGGAAGGAAGGGGACGTTCCGCTGCGAGGGGGAGGGATGCACCCCGATCGCCCCCCTTCCGGACGTAGCGGGAAGAGCGATTCTCCCCAGGATGGTCGATCGAGCAGGGAACCTCTGGTTCGCTGCGGCCGATGGGCGCGTCGTACACTACGACGGCCGGACCTTTGTCTTCTCGAAAGTCTCCTCCGATGCGGAAAGGATCCTCGATATCTTCGAGGACCAGGAAGGATCGCTCTGGGTGGGCACGAGGGGGGACGGCCTCCACCGCTTTCGATCGGGTCCCCTCACCTTCCATACGGTGGAAGATGGCCTCCCGCGGGACGAGCTTTCAGCCATCCACGTGGACGGGACGGGAACGGCGTGGATCACCGCCCACCAGGGCGTCCTGATCCGGTTTCGCGACGGGACCTTCACCCCCTATCCCATCGATTGCGGGGATGGTCCCTCCCCGCTCCTGGCGATCACCGGGGACGCTCGGGGCAGGCTCTGGATCGGGACGCAGGAGGGGAGATTGATCCGATTCGAGGGGGGGAAGGCCACCTGCCTTCGCGATCCGGCCCTCGAGGGCCATGCGATCACGAGCCTCCTGTGGGATCGGGAGGAAACCCTCTGGATCGGAACGTACCGGGGGGGGCTCGTTCGCGGCCGGGATGGCGTCTTCACCCCCTACGGCAAGGGAGCGGGCCTCCCCGACCCACGGATCCTCACGCTCCTCGAAGACCGGCGGGGAGGGCTCTGGGTCGGGACGCTCGGCGGAGGGCTCTGCCACTTCGAGGGGGAACGCTGCACGACCAACTTCTCCCATGCCACGGGACTTGCCAACGACATCGTCTTCTCCCTCCATCAGGACGCAACCGGTGTCCTCTGGATCGGAACCGCGGGAGGGGTCAGCCGCCTCTCCGATGAAGGGATCGCCAGCATCACCACCCGCCAGGGACTCGACAGCGAGGAGATCTACCAGATCCTCGAGGACGACCGGGGAAACCTCTGGATGGCGGGAGAAGCCGGCATCAGCCGGGTGGCAAAAAGGGAGATCGAGGAATTGCTCCAGGGGCAGCGGGAGGAGATCGAGGCCCGGCACTACGACCCTGGAAACACGCTCGGGGATCTCTCCCTCTCCTACGGGATCGCGCCAGCCGGGGCACGGATGCCCGATGGACGGCTCCTCTTTCCGGCCCGCGACCGACTCGTCTCCGTCGATCCCACCTTCGAGCCCCCCCTCCGCTCCTTTCCGGTGGTCATCGAGTCGATCGTCGGTGATGGGATCGCGGGAGGAGAGGATACGCGATTCAGACCGGGGAAGGGAACGTTCGAATTCCACTATACCGCGCTCACCTTCCTCGAGCCCGAATCGCTCCATTTTCGCTACCGGCTCGAAGGGTTCGACAGTGGCTGGCATGAGGCGGGAAGTCGCCGCGTGGCCTACTACACGAACCTCCCCCCCGGCAGCTACCGCTTCCGGGTCAGGGCGCTGGCGGCGGACGGCCGATCGAACGAAGCGGCCGCTTCGTTCGTCCTGGAACCCCACTTCTATCAGCGGATCTGGTTCCACGCCCTCCTCCTCCTCCTTGCCGCCGCCCTCGTGCGGGCCTTCCTGCACTACCGGCTCCGGCGTTTCCAACGCGAGGAAGCGCAGTTGCGGCAACGGATCGAAGAAGCGGTCGCGGAGATCAAGGTCCTGCGGGGACTCCTCCCGATCTGTGCGGGGTGCAAGCAGATCCGGGCGGAGGACGGGCAATGGACACGGATCGAGGAGTATATCCAGACGCACTCCGAGGCCACGTTCACGCACGGCATGTGCCCGGAATGCTACGAGAAATGGTACCCCGGCCGGCGCCGGAAATCGAAGCGTGAGGAGACGAAATCTCCGCAACCATGAAGTACCTCCTCCTTTTCCTTCTTGTCGTCGTCTGCGTCGCAGGGACGAACCGTCTTCCCTTTCTCTGGACGACGCTGCGCGCGCTCCTGGCCCCACGCCGGAAGGAGAGCCGTCTCCCCTTCCGCGTCCGGCTCCTCGATTGCGATCTCTATCGGCACCTGACGAACGCCCAGTATCTCCACTACCTCAACCTGGGGCGCTGGGATCTCGTCATGCGTGCCGGTCCTCCCGGTCTGGAAGGACTCGTCGCCTTCGTTCGCAGCGGGTTGCGTCCGGTCGTGGTGGAGATCGATATCGTCTTTCGCAAGGAATTGCGCTATGGAACGCGCTTCGAACTCTACACGAGACTGGTGGGGCGCGAGCGCAAGGCGCTCTTCTTCGAGCAGCACTTCGTGGTGGACGACGAGATCCATGCCAGGGCGCGGGTGAAGATGCTCGTCCTCCAGGGGGGGCGGGTCGTTGCCCCCGATCCATTCCTCCACCTGGTATCCGAGCCCCTCGAGGAAGTCGATGGGAAGATCATCCGCCCCTCATAGGATCATAGGAGGGACGGAGCTGCACGAACCTTCGCATCGACCGGCGCAGTCGCCTCGAGCGGAACCCGCCGGACATCGGAGGGGGGGGTGAAGGTGAAGAGGTCGGCCGAGACCTCGGGATTGATCTCCACATCGTAGAAATGGATCGCGAGGGTGGTCTTTCGTTGGTGTTCATGGAAGGAGACGCGCATCGGGAAGGGGACGGGGATCGCCTTGTACCCATCGTAGTGTGCCTCGAAGAGGCGATCTCCTTCGATCCATCTCACCTCCCGCACGTTGAGGTCCGTATCGAGGAGGATCTCCTGCTCCACACGCTCCGGGGCGCTCAAGCGGAGCCGGTATCGCTGTTGCGCCTCGTCGAAGGCGAGGGCGAGTCCGCTCCGTTCGATCAGGGGAATCCGGGTGAGGAGGAGTTCCGTGATGCGGTCCACCTCGATCGTGAGGGGAAGAACGCGCGCCAGGTTGGCCGGCGTGGCGTCCCCCTCATAGATCGCTTTCTCGCGGGGAACATAGATCTGCAAGACCGCTCCATCGGTGACGACGAGTCCCACCGTGTTGCCGAGGAAGGTGATCGTCTCGAGGCGGAGCCGGGCGGGCAAGGCTGCCAGCACGTTCTCGTCGAAGCTCTCTTTTCCACGGGGGGTTTCGAGACGGACCTGAGCATTGGCGGCAAGCGCGGTGATGCGACGGTTTCGGGCTTCGATGGCAGCGATCAACCGCAAGGGATCCCGGAGGAGAAAGGGGGAGGGAGGGGAGACCCGTTTGGAAAGACAGCCGACCGCAGCAAAAAGGAGGAGCGGGAGAACGAAAGCTCTTTTCATCGGGATTTCCGGATCGCCTCGATCTTCCGGCGCAACCGTTCGACCTGTTCCCCTTCGGGTTCGAGCCGAAGCGCCCGCTCGAAAGTCGCCCGGGCCCTCCCCGTCTCGTTCACCCCGAGATAGGCGTCGCCGAGGTGCTCGAGGATGACGGGATCATCCGGGGTCAGCGTGTTCGCCCGCTCGAGGAGTTCGACAGCCCTGGCAAAGGCCCCCTTCTTGTAGTAGATCCACCCGAGCGAGTCGGTGATGTACCCGTCGTCCGGTTTGAGCGAAAGGGCCCTTTTCACGAGTCGCTCCGCCTCCTCGAGGTTCTCCCCCCGTTCCGCATAGGTGTAGCCGATGAAGTTGAGCGCCTCGACATGGTTCGGATCGAGTTCGAGTACCCGCCGCATCGTGGCGAGGCCCTCCGTGGTCCGCCCCATCTCGTCATAGACGACGCCGAGCGCGTAGTAGAGCTGCGCGTCCTGGGGGGCATGCGTGATCGCACGCTCGAGCACCGTCACGGCATCCTGGTAGCGGCCGGCGAACTCGTAGTGGGAGGCAAGATAACGGTAGAGTTCGATCTCCTCGGGATAACGCTCGATCGCTTCCTCGAGGAGAGCGAAGACGCGGTCCATCTCCTTGCGGTTGCTGTAGATGTAGGCGAGATAGATCGTACGCTGCACGAAGAAATCGGAGTCCTCCGGGATCTGGCGCAGGTGATACTCCGCCTGCTCGAGATCGCCCCGTTCGAGGTAGGCCGTGGCCAGATAGTAGCGGGCCTGGTCGTTGACCGGCGTGATGCTCACGAGTCGGCTGAATTCCTCGATCGCCTGGTCGAACTTCTTCTGCTCGAGGAAGATCAGCCCCCGGTTCGTGGCGGCCTCCTCCATGTCGTCGGAGAAACGTTCGAAGGCGTCGTTCTGCGCCTGCGCACGCTCGGGATCGTTCATACGCAGGTAGAGGCGCACGAGGTGGGAACGCAACTTGGGATTGTACGGGTAGAGATCGATCACCCGTTCATAGATCTCCGCCGCCTGGGCGAGTCGCCCCTTGCGTTCGAGGACGAGCGCGAGGTGGATGAGGGCCAGGCGGAAGTCGGGATCGAGGTCGAGCGCCTCACGGAAGTAAGCCTCGGCCCGGTCGAGATCCCCCTTCTGCTGATAGCGCCGGCCCAGAAAATAGCGGGCCTGCATCGATCCCGGATCCCGCTCCAGGAGCGCTTCGAGGATCTCGATGCCCCTGTCGATCGCTCCCCCTTCGGCGTAGAGGTCGCTCAGGAAGAGATAGACGTCGTTTTTGCCAGGGTCGAGGGAAAGGACACGCTCATACATCCCGATCGCCTTCTGCGTCTCGTGGACCGCGGCATAGAGGCCACCGAGCAGAAGGAGCGCATCGATATTGTTTTCGTCGAGGGAAAGGGCCCGCAAAGCGGTCTCGATTGCAGCGGAGACCTCCCGGTTTCGCACCTGGAGGGAAGCGAGATGGAGGAGGAGGAGGGGGGAGTCGGGATCATGGGTGATCGCCATGCGATACGCCTCGATCGCTCCGGCCAGATCCCCCTCCATCCCCTTTTGCTGCGCAACGGAGAAGTAGAAGTAGGCTTGCGATTCGTCCACGAGCGCTTGGGGCATGGGAGCAACCTTCCCTTCGGAGAGGATCGGCGCCGTTCTCGGAGCGGGAGTATGGGCGCAGGCCGAGATGCCGAGGAAGAAGAGGAACGAGAGACCCAGGGACCTCCGCTCTCCCCCCACCCGTCGGAAAACGCCGTGGGGACTGCCTCGAAGATCCTCCCTCGCCTGGTGGGCACCATCCGGATCGAAATTCGACCACAACGCTGCGTACTCCTTCGTCTCCGCGTCATCTCCAGAGCAGAATCATTGTACCACAGCAGATGAGGGGCGTCAAACCCACAAGCGGCGCCTCCCTTGCTTTTCCGAAGCGATCCATGCTATATCGGGGAGGTCGTGTCGGGGGAATGGGGGATGAAGGGGCTGCCCTCGCCGGATCACCGCATCAGGGCCGGGCGAAGAAACGATTGGCGTCTTCGCCGGCGCCGGCGGAGACGTCAGGGGAATCGAGATCCGTGAAGGAACGGAAAGCACGCAAGAAAAATCGGATCTTCCTCTCTCCAGAAGAGACGAAGACACCCGAAAACCGTTATCTGATCCGCCAGGCGAAATTCGAACGCCCCCTCCTCTTCGCAACGGAAGAGAGGGAGGTCTCTGGAATCCTCCGGCAGGTCCAACGCTTCCATCTCCTCGTCGAGCCGGTGGAGGGGGGGGAACTTCTTCGGATTCCGAAGGAGACGATCCGCTACATCCACGCCGTGGAGGTACGCGACGCGGTCGTGACGGGGAGCCGGCGCAGCCGGAAGATCGGAGGGAACGCTCGTGGCGCCCCGGCCGCGCCCCAGCATCGGCGCCGCTTTCCGGAAAAGGCCCTCGAACGAGCCTGGCAGGAGGGGCGCCTGGTTACCGTACGTCTCCTTTCGGGCGAGGTTTTCGAAGGCGACCTCAAATGGATCAGCCCCTTCTCCCTGCGCCTCCTCCTCGCGCCTTCGGTGGGGGTCCTCATCTTCAAACACGCGGTGGAGCGTCTTGCAACGAAGGGGAAAGGCACCCGGCAATCCCGAGGGAGGGGAGAGGGGAAAGAAGAGGGGGGAGAAAGAAGGAAGAAGGCTGAACAACGGCGTGTGACGGAATCGGTTCGCAAGAGCGGGGACGCAGGGCCTCTCCCCAGCCTCCCTCCGGAACTCGATGCCTCCATTCCCCCCCTCGAACCGGTGGTCCTCCCCCCTCTCCCCCGGCGGAATTCCCCGACACGTTCCGAACTGGCGCGAATTCTGCGGAAGGAGAAGCTCCGCGACTTCAAGCGACCGATCTGGGAGATGCCCCGGGAGGAACTCCTCGAACATTTCGCGGCGAAATCCTCAGGTCGTCCTCTGGCCTCCGCGATCATCAAAAACATCATCTGGCAGGTTCATCGATGGGTGGAAGGGGGGCAGCTCACCCCACCGCGGGGAAACATCCGTTCCTTCTGGGAGACCTTTGTCGAACCCACGCTCATCCGTGCGGGCATCGTCGATACCCCCACGGATCATTACCAGACCACGATTTCCCTCTTCTCCCGGTTCATCCGGGAGTACAAACTCTTCTTCTACCGCGACTTCGGCTTCGAGGACGAAGGGTGGGAGAGCCGGCGGGTGGGGAAGACGAACCCCCATATCGTTCTCTTCACGGAGAAGCCGAGATTCTCCTCGCTCCTCAAGGACGTCCACGTCAACTACGACGTGACGATCGTCTCCCTGCGGGGGATGATCTCCGCGCTCTTCTCGGAGTACACGGCGGCGGAAATCCTCGCGGAGATCACCCATCCGCGGGAATTCTTCCTCTACTCGATCGTGGACTACGATCCGGCCGGCCACCTCATCACCCGGAATTTCGCGGAGATGCTCGAAGAGGGGGGACTGACCCCCCTCTTCGTCCACGATCTCGTTTCCCCCGATCTCTTCACGCCGGAGGAACTCGAACGCCTCAAATACCCGTTGAAACCGAACCGGAATTCCCGTCGGCTCTATGAACGATGGTATGCCGCGGGCAAGGGGGTGGCGGGAAAACGGTTCGGGATCGCCGCCGACATCCGATACCGACATCGGATCGTCGATGCCTTCCGCCGCGAACTCGCCGGCCTGGCGAGCCGTGGCCGCTTTCGGCTTCCCGCAAGGGAAAGGAGCGCGCCCTTCAAGGATGGGAAATCTGCTGGTAGAGCTTCTCCGCCTTCTCCCGATCGATCGGTTTGAGGGATTCGTATTCCTGGAGCGCCTCGCGGGACTTTCCCAGCCGTGTGTAGACGAGCCCCATCAGGAAACGGGCTTCGGGATGATCCTTGTCGTAGAGGAGCGTGTTGCGAAGATGCTGGAGGGCTTCCTCGTACGCGGAACGCTCGTAAGCCTCCTCGCCGCGGGAGAAGAAATCACGGGCCATCTTCTCGACTGCCGCCAGATAGCCGTCGTCCTTCTCCCTGGCATGGATGGCACGTGCCAACTGTTCGGCGAGGACGGGATCGAGTTCCTCCAGGATTCGATGTTCCACCTGGGCGCCGCCGAGCATCCGCGTATGATTGAGATAGAGGAGCGCGAGCTTGTAATGCGCCTCGGCATGGTCGGGTTGCCGATCGATGACCTCCCGGTACTGTGCGATCGCGTCCCGGTAGCGTCCCCGGGTGGCGTAGGCCTCGGCCAGATCGAAGTGGGCCTGGGCGGAATCGGGATTCTGATGGACGATTCTCTCGAGTTGCAACAGGCTGCGGTCGTAGAGCGCCTGGGGCGGCGTCCGATCGGTGAAGGGCATACCGGTCAGCAGGGAGAGACGCCGTTGCGCACCGAGATGGGTCGGGGAGATCTTGAGCGCAGTCTCATAGGCCTTGATCGCCCGGGCCTTGTCACCTCGTAGTTCGAAGAGGACGCCCAGGTTGTAGCGGGGACTTGCGAACTGAGGGTTGAGCCGGATCGCCGTCTCGAATTCCTCCTGGGCCTTGTCGAACATTCCCTTGCGGGCATGGATCGCCCCGAGAAGGTTGTGGGCGGAGGCGAAAGCGGGACAGATCCGAACCGCTTCCGCGTAGAGTGCTTTCTTCTCGTCCGGGTTCACGCGATGGTAGAGCCCTTCCCAGATCAACCGCTTCGCCTCGGTGCAGGGTTCCGGCTTCTTCCCTCGGGTGGCTTGCGTCTCCTGGGCAAGGAGCGGCAATCCCACGAGGAGGAAGAGAAGGGTAGAGAGGGGTATCGCAGAGCGTCTCGATCGGTGCATCCGAAATCCTTTGCCTTGCATCTCGATCCCTGCGGTATGCGGGAGATCTCAGGGTTGATGTTCGATCCGGACGATCGCGTCGCCGGCCCACTGCCGCAGGAGACGGTTACGGCTGCGGCGGGCCTTCTCGAGCGCAGGGAGCGCGGAACGGCGCCCCAGTTTCCCCAGAAAATAGGCGCAACGCACCTGCGCCAGGATGTTGCCGCCTCCCTCGAGCGTGTCGAGGAGGTGGGACATCGCACGTTCCTTGCCCAACCGCACGAGGGCGTAGGCTGCAGCCACCCGGCAGAGTTCATCGGGTTCCTCGGAAAGGAGCGTTTCGAATCTCGTCATGAGGGAAGGGTCTCCGATCTCCCCGAGGGCAGCGATCGCGGTGGCCCGGATCATCGGATCGTCCTCTTCGAGCAGGGAGAGGAGTTCCCCGCTCACGGAAGGGTCGGCCAGTTCCCCGAGCGCTTCGATCGCAGCGATCCGGACGCTCCGTTCCCGGTCGCGGAGCGCTTCCTTCAAGCTCGGAAGCGCCGATCGATTTCCGATCTTCCGGATCGCTTCGCAGGCGGCTTCCCGTACCTTGGGGATCGCGTCGTGGAGGGCCTTCCCCAGGACATCGAGGGCGCCATCGACGCCGAGTTTTCCAAGCGAGCGGGCCGCCTCCTCCCGGACCGTCGGACTGGGGTCGTGGAGGACGAGTCCCAGGAGATTCTGATGTGCCCGATCCCGCTCTGAGACTTCCGCCAGTTCCCGCACGCCGGCCAGCCGGGTCACCTCGTCGTAGCTTTCGATCTTCTCCACGGCGTCGTAGTAGGAGGCCGTCGTCTCTTCGACTTCATCGAGAATATCGTCGAAGTCCTCGCCATCCTCCTCTTCGACCGCTACGCCTTCCACGATCTCCTCTTGGGATGGGGCCTGAAAGGAAGGATCGAGCAGGAGGAGTTCCTCGTCCTCCTCTTGTGGGGGGGGAAGAGGCGCCTCGGGTGCGTCGTCTTGTGAGGATCCTGTTGGAAAGAGGACTTCCGCTTTTCCCTCCGCCGCCTCTCCTCGAGGCGATTCCCGCGAACGCCGGCCGATCTCCTTGATCGCCTTGAGGGCCTCGAGGCGGACCTCCGCGGAATCGTCGTCGAGGAGCGCCTTGAGCGGTTCGAGGACGAGGGAGGGAGGAAAGCGGCTCAGGATGGGGATCGCCTTGCGCCGCACGGTCTCCACCGGATCCTTGAGTGCCCGCAAGATCTTCCGGCCGTTCTCCTCCGTGGGGGCCAGCGTGGCCACGATCGCCATCGCCTCGATCCGAAGATCGGGAACCGGATCGTTCAGGAAGGGGAGGATCTGCCCCGTGGCCGACTTCCCTTCGAGAAGCGTCACCCCCCGCATCGCGGTCTTGCGGACCCGTGGGTCGGGATCGTTGAGTTTGCGCCGGATGTGGGGAATCACCCCCGGAGAACGGCTCCGGCAGAGTTGCTCCACCGCGACCAGGCGCTCCTCGACCTTGAGACTGTTCAATGCAGCCAGATACTGTTCGATGTTCTGCGACAACGCCCGTTCGTCTCCTCTCTCTTTCCCGCCGGTCGCACTCCGATTCCCATGCCGACGCGGAATCACGATCGAGCATCCTGCTCTCCGTTCCGATTCTATACCGATCCGCGCCGTTAGGCAAGTTTCATTTTTCTGCGGGAAGGTCGTCCATATCGAATCGCGCTCCGACAGGCGTGACAGGGGGAGAGGAGGGAAGGGATGGGCGGGGATTCATCCCCGTTCTTCGATCGGAACGTAATCGCGTCGCGACTTTCCGATGTAGACCTGGCGGGGACGGGCGATCTTCTTGTTCGGATCCGTGATCATCTCACGCCATTGCGCCAGCCACCCCACGGTTCGGGCGATCGCGAAGAGCGCGCAGAACATCTCGACCGGAAAGCCCATCGCCTGATAGATCAGGCCGGAGTAGAAATCGACGTTCGGGTAGAGCTTGCGGGAAATGAAATAATCGTCCTCGAGCGCGATCCGTTCGAGTTCGAGCGCGATGTCGATCAGGCGGTTGCGCCCCGTGACTTCGAAGACATCGTCCGCGAGGTTCTTGATGATCCGGGCCCGGGGATCGTAGTTCTTGTAGACCCGGTGACCAAAGCCCATGAGCCGACGCTTGCCGGCCTTCACCTCCTCGATGAGCGCAGGAATCCGATCGACGGAACCGATCTCTTCCAGCATCCGGAGAACGGCCTCGTTGGCCCCCCCGTGGAGCGGGCCGAAGAGAGCGCTGGCCGCCGCCGATGTGGCGAAGTAGGGATCGACGTCGGAGCTGCCCACGCTCCGCATCGCGTTGGCACTGCAATTCTGTTCGTGGTCCGCATGGAGGATGAAGAGCACGTCGAGCGCGCGCTCGAGCGTGGGATTCGGTTTGTACTTGAGTTCCGTCTTCTTGAAGAGCATATTGAGGAAGTTGCCCGTATAACTCAGATCGTTGTCGGGATAGGCGTAGGGCAGACCGACCGAATGCCGGTACGCGAAGGCCGCCAGCGTCGGCATCTTGGCGATCAGCCGAATCGTGTGCTGATCACGAACCTCCGGATTGTAGATGTCGTGCGAATCCCGGTAGAAGCCGGAGAGCGCCGCAACCGTGCTCACGAGGATGTTCATCGGATGGGCGTCGTAGTAGAAGCCATCGATGAACTTCTTCGTGTTCTCGTGGATCATCGTATGATGGGTGATCTGGTACACCCAATCGTCGAGCTGACGCCGGGTGGGGAGTTCCCCGAAGAGGAGGAGGTAGCACGTCTCGAGGTAGGTGCTCTTCTCCGCAAGCTGCTCGATCGGGTACCCCCGGTAATGGAGGATCCCCTTCTCGCCGTTGATGTAGGTGATGCTGCTTTCGCACGATGCCGTATTCTTGAAGGCCGGATCGAAGCTCATCAACCCGAAGTCTTCGGGATCGACCTTGATCTGGCGGAGATCCATCGCCCGAATCGTGCCGTTTCGGATCTCGATCTCGTACTCTTTGCCCGTTCGGTTGTCTCTGATCGTCAGGGAGTTCTTCAAGGCGATCTCTCCTTGGAGACGAGCCGGAAAGTCTCTACCAACCCCCGGGAACTCATCTCGGCACGGGTTTTCGATGGGATCTTGAGCGGCGCCGGTAACCATCGTGAGGCCATGTGCAATGCAGGCGCATTATTCCAGAATCGTTGCGAGATTTCAAGCCCCCAGCGTAAGGACGCTCCGATCCCTCCCGCCCTTCTCGGAATCCCCGCAACATGCGCTACGTCCGGAAGATCGGCGCTGCCGCCGTTCCGGCTCTTTCCCCTCAGAATTCGTAGAGCGTGCGGTACTTCTCGTAGAGGTAGTTCATGAAGGGTTCGATGCTCATCGGCTGGCCGGTGGCGGCTTCGATCAACTCGGCGGCCGTGTATTTGCGGCCGTGGCGGTGGATTTCGTCGCGGAGCCAGGCGCGCAGAGGGGTGAAGTCGCCCTGCGCCATCGCCTCGGGAATTCCGGGTTCGGCCTTCACCGCGGCGGCGAAGAGCTGGGCGCTCATCAGGTTGCCGAGCGTGTAGCTCTGGAACTGTCCGCCGATGAAGTCGATGAACCAGTGCATGTCCTGAAGGACACCGTCGGCGTGATTGGGGACCTCGAGGCCGAAGTCCTCCTTGAAGCGTGCGTTCCAGGCGTCGGGGAGTTCGGCGAGGGCAAGACCCCCCTCGAGCAGTTCGACCTCGAGGTCGAAGCGGAGCATGATGTGGAGGTTGTAGGTCACCTCGTCGGCATCGGTCCGGATGAGCGAAGGTGACACGCAGTTGATCGCCCGGTGGAAGGCTTCGAGGGAGACATCCCGAAGCTGCTCCGGGAAGGCCGCCTGGAGTTGCGGGTAGAAGTGCCGCCAGAAGGGGAGACTACGCCCCACGATGTTCTCCCAGAGGCGGGACTGGCTCTCGTGGAGGCCCATCGAGGCCCCGTCGGCCAGAGGGGTTCCCTCGTAGCCGGGAGCGATCCCCTGCTCGTACATCGCGTGCCCCGCCTCGTGGATCGTACCGAAGAGGGCTTCCGTGAGGTCGTCTTCCTTGACCCGGGTCGTGATCCGCACATCGTCGAGGGAAAACTTGATCATGAAGGGGTGATGGGTGAGGTCTTGCCGCCCCCGCTCGAAGTCGTAGCCGAGCTTCCGGATCACCGCCTCCCCGAAGCGTAGCTGTGCCTCCCGGGGATAGTGATGGTGGAGGAAGGCGCAGTCGGGACGCGGCTGGCTCGTGATCGCCCGGACCAGCGGGACGAGACGCTGGCGCAGCTCCCGGAAGAGGGTACGCAGCGTCTCCGTCTTCATCCCATGGTCCGCCCGGTCGATGAGGGGATCGGCCGGATGCGCCGCCTCCGGGAAGAATTCCGCATAGCGCCGGCTCATCTCGAGCGTCTTTTCGAGCGCGGGGAGGAGGCGCGCAAAGTCATTTTTTGGACGCGCCTCTGTCCAGAGTTCATAGGTCCTTGCGGTATGCGCGTAGAACGCTTCCGTAAAGGCGGCGGGCACTCTGCGGGCCTGTTCGAAATCGCGCCGGGCCACCCGGATGAGCGCCCCCTCGTCCGCATCGTGAGGGAGGGTCTCGGCATATGGCTCGAGTCTGTCGAGAAGACGTCCGAGCGCTGGATCGGTCTTCCGTTCATGGGCGAGCGCCTTGAGACGCGCGAACTGTCGGGATCGAGCGGCAACCGCTTTCGGGGGCATGTAGGTCGCCTGATCCCAGTAGAGGAGTTCGGCCACGGCCTCGAGATCGTAGATCTCGGAGAGTCGTCTCTTGAGTTCCTCGAGTCTTTCCTTCATCGCTTCTCCATCCTTCGAGCTTCCCGGGGTAAGGAGTTCGCAGGCTTCGTAGAGGGGCAGGGGGAGGGGTGGGTCAGCCCTTCTTGAAGCCGAGGTAGAGCCCGGCACTCATGCCGCCGGCATAGGGGAATTGTGCGGTGAGGAAGGTCATCAGCTTCTCGGAGAGGGTGTGATCCTCGAAGAAGGGCCAGACGGTGGTCTTGATCTTCTCCCAGTGGATCGTGGCCCAATCGAGGTAGACGAGGCCCTGGAGGGAAAGGAGGAAGATCCCGAGAACGACGATGACGACCTTGACCATCTTTTTGATCGTGAATCCGAGGATGAAACCGGTGACCCCCCCGAAGCCGAGGAGGGCAATCACCCGTGTGATCGCGTTGCGTCTCTCCTCGTCCTCGAGGATCCGTTCGACCTGCGCCTTGGCCTCCTTCTTCCCCTTCTCTGCGAGTTGCTTCGCCTTCTTCACCGTCTCCGAGCGGATCTCGTCTCCCTCCTGTTCGAGCCTCTCGGAGAGGTCCTGCTGGGGGGCAGCCCACAGTGTCCGGGGGAGGGGGGAGAGAAAGATCGCCAGAAAGAGGGTGGCCAAAAGGAGCGCGCCCCCCTTTTCCAGGGGATCGGATCGAATCGAGGAGAGACGTTGCATCGTCGAAACTCCTTCAGGGGTGGGGAGCGGGGAACGAATTACGAGAGGGCAAGGACGTTTCCCGGGCCATCGCTTCCGCCTGGCGGGCGTTCCATCGTTCGAGCCACGCCCGTTTCGCCCCATCCGGATCGAGGGGAGAGGAGGCAGCGGTAGGGGCAAGACGCCCATTCACGAATTCGGGGTCGTTCCAGGCGAGGTATTCCGTGACGAGGAAGTTCTCCCCCTCCCCGACCCGCGCACCGAGACTCCGGAAATCGACGGTGGCCCCGGCCGGGATCTCGGTGCCCGGTTCGATCTGCGTATCGAAGTCCCAGTCGAAGTATTCTCCCGCCTCGTTCTTGATGAAGAATTGGAGCGTCGTGGTCTCCCCGATCGCCGATTCCTCCCCCTCGTTCGTGAGGGTCCCTCGGATCTGGACGATGTTCGGATCCACCCGTTCCGTCGAACTCTCCGCCACGACGAGCTGGGTGTCGGGGGTCCTTCCCGCCTGGTCGCTCCAGGTCATCTCCACGACGACGCTTGCAACGTCCTCGAAGGGGATGTCGGTGAAGATCGCGAATTCCCCGGTGCCCCCAGGGAGAAGACAGGTATTCGTCTGCGAGGCGGAGAGTTTGCGAACCTCCCCGGCCACGAAACCCCCTTCCGTGCCGAGGAGGGCATCGACCGCATCGAGGAAGTCCACCCGGTCGAGGCGGACGAAGCAGCGCGTCTCCGATGTGTCGTTCGTGACCGCGCCGAGGAGAATCGCTTCCCCCCGGGTATCCCGCACGAGACCCGTCTCCACGATCGAGAAGGGGGAATCGGTCGTCTCGTCGATGACCTCCACCGTGGCGGTGGCATCTTCCGTCGTCGTGGCCGTCTCTTCCATCGCATCTTCGCCACAGGCTACGGCCAGAACGAAGAGGAGCGGGGCGAGAGACTGGAGAATGCGTTTCATCGGCGTCGTTTCCTTTCCGCAAGACCAGGCCCCTCTCCGCTCCGTCGAAGAAGCGGTCGAGGGACGATCGAAGTGGACTCCCTCGGCGGGGGAGACCCGTGTGCCTCCCACGGCACCATGACGATACGCAAGCGGGGTCCGGTTGTCAACGCTCCTGCCCGGTTTTCCCCCCTCACGCTTCGTTGTGCTCGGCGGTTTCGTCGTGATCGGGGATGCGCAGACGTTCGACGACCCCTCCCGATTCGAGGGCATCGAAGATCTCCGGAACGTCTTCCTCGGTGACCCCGCCGTACCAGATCCCTTCCGGGTAGATGACGACGGTGACGCCACACTCGCACTGATCGAGGCATCCCGCGGCGTTGGCGCGGACGATCCCCCGGAGGTTGCGCTTCCGGATCTCCTCCTTCATCCGGGCCCGAACGGCCGGTGCGCCGCGATCCGCGCAACAGCCACGCGGGCTCGAGGAGGGACGGACATTCGTGCAGACGAAGATATGATGCCTGAACTTCGGCATGAGACGCCCTCTCGAATCAAGCGTTCGGGGTTTCGAGGAGGTGGCAGGCGGCGTAGTGACCGGGGGCGTACTCCGCGAGGCGCGGCTCCTCCAGTGCGCAGCGCGCGATCCGCACCGGACAGCGGGTATGGAACCGACAGCCCGGCGGGGGCGCGATCGGGCTGGGGACATCGCCGGTCAGCACGATCCGCTTGCGGGTGGCCTCGACCCCGGGGTCGGGCACCGGCACCGCGGAGATGAGCGCCTGCGTGTAGGGATGGAGCGGCTCCTCGTAGATCGCCGCATAGGGGGCCACCTCCACGATCTTTCCGAGATACATCACCGCGATCCGGTCGCTGATCTGCTTGACCGCCGCCAGATCGTGCGCGATGAAGAGGTAGGTGAGATGGAAACGGTCCTGGAGCTGCTGGAGCAGGTTCAGGATCTGCGCCTGGATCGAGACGTCGAGCGCGGAGATCGGCTCATCCGCCACGATGAGCTTCGGTCGGAGCGCCAGGGCCCGCGCGATCCCGATGCGTTGGCGCTGGCCGCCGGAGAACTCGTGCGGATAGCGGTTGAGGATCCTTGCGGAGAGCCCCACGACATCGAGAAGCTCCTTCACCTTCTCCCGGAGCGCCTTGCCCCGGGCGATCCCGAAGGTCCGAAGGGGTTCGGCCACGATCTCCCCGACCGTCATCCGGGGGTTGAGGGAGGCGTAGGGGTCCTGGAAGATCATCTGGAAGTCACGCCGGGCCTGGCGAAGCGCCTCTCCCGAGAGGGCGGCCAGATCCCGCCCCTCGAAGTGGATCCGTCCTGCCGTGAGGGGAACGAGTTTCAGGATCGCGCGTCCCGTCGTCGATTTGCCACAGCCGCTCTCCCCCACGAGTCCGAGCGTCTCTCCGCAAGCGATCGAAAAGCTCACCCCATCGACCGCTTTGACGTACCCCCCTACCCGACGGAGGAAGATCCCCGATTCGATCGGAAAGTGGACCTTGAGATCCTCGATCGAAAGCAGTCGCTCTTCCTTGCCCATCCTCGATTCCGTGCTCCTCTGCGGTCATCTCCGCTGCCTCGGGCCCATCGGCTCCCCAAGCGCTTCAAACGGCAGGGGAAGCGCGTCGGCCGGTCATCGCCGCCGGCTCAGGATCATCAGGATCCGCTGGAAGAGGATGATGAAGTCGATGAAGAGCGCGATCGCGGCCGCGACGTACATCTCCTCCCCATAGCGCCGTTGGATCATCTGGGTATCGTAGACGACGTAGGCGGAGATCAGGAGAACCCACGCGAAGGAGAGCCAGGCGCTCCCGCCGAATCCGAAGATCACCCCCCCGACCGTGACCGCAAAGAGCGCGATCAGGAAGGTGGCCAGGATCGAGCCGAATACCGTGAAGTCACGACGAGTCGTGAAGGCGAAGACGCTCAGCCCGCCGAAGAGGAGGAGCGTCATCACGCCGGCCTGCTTCACGACGAGGAAGCTCCCCGTCTGCATCGCCGCAAAGATGATGAGGGGCGAACAGAGGATCCCGAAGAGGAAGGCGAACCCAGCGAACGCGGCCAGGTTGACCCGTGGGATCGTGCTCAGCTTGCTCACGAGGAAGACCGCTCCGATGATGAGGCCGAGATAGGCGATCCAGTGGAGCTGGATCAGCGCGAAGGCCACCTGCCGGAAACCTTCGTTCACCACGCCGAGCCAGGCGCCGAGCGCATAGACGAGGACGCCACCGAGAAAGGTCGCATAGACCTTCCGCATGAAGGTCACCCGAACCTCCGGGGTGGCTTGCGACACCGGAACCGGAATTCCATTCTTCAGGGTATAGACGGGTTGTTCCATCTCTTGCTCCTTCCCAGGTTTCCTCTTCCTTATGGACATCCAGGAAACATGGACATCCAGGAAACCCTTCTCGAAGATCGACGACCGATGCCCTGGAAAGGCCATCGCGACAAGGTTAACAGAATTCCTGGAAGTCGTCAAGGAACCCAAAACAGGGCAACAGGGCAATCGCATGAGGCT
>CAZTSL010000069.1:7219-25556 GCA_964616915.1 uncultured bacterium | reverse complement strand
CCCCCCGGCGGCTCGCGTTCGATCTCCCGCCACCGGTACCCCCGAAGGAGATGGAAAAGATCAACCCCCTCCACCCAATCCCCTCCGCTTCCGAAGATGTGCCGCGGATCGTAGAGATGAAGCGACACCGTCCCCCCCCCCCGAAAGGAAAAGAGGGGAGAGATCGCCGCACACTCCCGCTCCACGAAATCGAAAAACCCACTCTCCTTCGGTTCGCCCTGGATGATCTCGATCACACGCTCCCGGTCTGCCGGATCCGTCACCCCCTCCTCCTGGAGGAACTCCCGGAGAATCCCGGGAAATACCGAATCCTGCCGCAGATGAAACTCGTCGATCTTACACCCCGTGGCCGCGAGCGAACGCAACCGCTGGATCCGCCGTACCTCCTGCCGTAAGCGAAAGAGATTTCCCTTTCTTCCCGGGGCAAAGACCTCAATGACGAAACGGAGCGTCTCCTCGTAAAACTTCTGAAATTCTTCCGTCCTGGCCGTCATCTTCTCGAGTTCGAGAAGCGGCTGCATCACCTCGAGCACGGCCCAAGAAGAGATGTAACCGGCAAAAGACTCCGGATCCTCGAACTGTTCGGAGAGATGCTCGGCAAGCTCCTTCCGAGAGAGAGAAAGGATCTCCCCCCCCCCGCACACGTCGCAGAGACCACAGAAGACCTCCTCCGGAAGGAAAGCATGCACGGTGGAGGGAGACGCCTGCTCCTCCTTCCCCAATACCCGCCCCGCACGCCCCAGCCGCTGCCAGAACGCATCGTTACGGCGCGCCTCGAAGAAGAGAAAGTCGAGATTCTGCCGCGATTTCTCCCGCCCCTCGAAGTTGAAGCCGATATCGACCGTGGGCGTGGCGAGAACGAGAGGCTTCCTCGGACTCCTCCGCCGCTCCGCCGGCGGCGTCGGTCCCGTGATCAACCCGATCTCTCCATCCGAGAAGCCCCCCTCCCGAAGCGCCCGAAAAAGGAGGTTGATCTCCCGCAACGAATCGGAAATCACACATCCGTCCTCCCCCCCCTCGATCCGTTCCCGGATCTCCGAAACAAAGGGGACGACCGATGCGTGAAAGTCCCCCGAAAGCGGATGCAGAAAAAGCTCCACCGGCGAAAGCGTCCGGCAAGCGTCCCGATCCCCCACACCGGCAGGCTCCGGATCGATGAACGCAATCCGCAACCCCAGCCGGTTGAGATACGCCTGAAAGAGAAGATCAGGCGTCGCCGTCAAAAGGATCACCTTCCGATCCCCCCGCGAGAAATACCCCGCCTCCTTCGAAAAAGCGAGGTAAAAAAGAAAATTCGCGAACTGCTTCGCGTCGTAGATGTGAAACTCGTCGATCACGATGAGCGAAAAATGCGTGTAGAAATCAGCCGCGAGATTGCGCCGGTCGAGCGCATTGAAGAGGAAGAAGACGGCGTAGTAGAAGATGTCAGGATTGAGCACGAGGATCAAGGGGCGCCCGGCCGATCCCCCCACCCCCACGATCGAACCGGGATCGAGCAGGATCTGATGGAGCTTCTCCCCCGGCCGCGTCCCATGAGCCCGAAGCTCGATCTCCCGGATCCGCCGCGCATCGAGGCCAAGAACGAGGTGCGGGAGCCGGTTTTCGGAAACGAAACGATCAATCTCCCGCGCCTGCTGCGATACGAGTTCGTTCGTCGGCGCAAGGAAGAGCATCGAACACTCCCGGAAGCGGGAGGAAAGAAGGGGAAGGAGGACGGCCCGCGTCTTCCCCGTCCCCGTAGGCGCACTGTTCACCACGATGTCGTGGTCGTAGAGACGACGGTACGTCTCCACCTGGTGCCACAACAAGGGATCCGCATAGCCAATCTCCGACGGCGCCACGGCCAGACGCTCCGCATGGGGAGGAAGCCGCACGTGGATCACTCCTCCAGACCCAGCCATCACCTATCTCCTCCCCCTCCGCTTCCCCCCTCCAGCCCCCTGCGCCGGAAAACGGAAGGCCATTCCCACCGGCAAGAGCACCTCCCCCACCCGGTAACAAAGCCCCCCCACCTCGAGGTGGTAAAGGAGAGGCACCGGCGGAATGTTCCGGAGATCGAAGCGGCGAACCTCGAGCGCCTCCGGAAGATCGACCGGGTTGAGGTGGAAATCGATATACGCCCCCCTCACATCCTCCACCGGCGGATCACTCCAGACCGCCTCGATCACAACCTTCGTCTTCGCCATGAACTTCCCAAGCCGGATATAAGAAGGCGCAGCCCAGGGACGCTCCGAGAAGAGGTAACAGACGAAGCGGTTCCCCCGCGCGAGCGAACGGATCCGCCCCTGCTGCGGAAAGTTCGTCCTCGGAGGCCGCTCCTTCTCGATCTTGTACTTGATGCAGTCCGCAAGCACGACATTCTGCCCCATCTGATACCAGTAGGAATCGACGAGCGCGTTGAAACGCTCCACCTCGAAACGAGGCCTCCCCACCACCGTCGCCGGCGTGATGTAGATCCCCGCCTCGTTGAGCGGCTCGAGATCCTCCCGGTAACGCGGGCGCTCCCTCTTCACGGAATCGACGTGATAGGGCGCCCGCGCCAGACCAAAGGCATACGCCAGGGCATAGTTGCCGATCACCGGCTCGGTCTGGAAGAAGGTGTGGACCTCCCGGCTCGCGAAGAAACACTTCTCCTGAAGCGTGAGAGAAACCCGATGGATGATCATCTCTTCTTCCCCGCGGGTTTGGGATAGGAGGCGTCGAGTTCGCGAAGGAACGCCTCCGGCGCCTCGTAGAGGACACGCACTTCATCGAGGAACGCCGCAAGCTCCCCCTCGCTCATCCGGCGCTTCGCCCCAGGCACATCGGCAGAGAGTCGATCGATCGCCGCGAGACTCCGATCCCGCACCTCCGACCGGGAAAGAGGATGCTCCCGAGCACCAAGAAGGTCGTACGTCTGGCGCGTCCACTCGAGCGTGCTCATCACCTCGGCGGTGGAAAAGACGATCGCCACGATCTCGTTGCGGATCTTCCCGATCCGGCTCGAAATCGCGCCATAACGGCTCGACCGGAGGATGTTCCCCACCACATAGGCCATCTCCAGCGGCGTCACGTCCTTGAGAACCTCGATGTCGAGGAAGTGCGCCTCGGGCCGGATATACTCGGACGCATTGATGCTGGTGGAAGGCTTCCCCGTCTCGGGGTGACGCATCGTTCCCGTATCGAAGGTCGCATTGAAGGTCTTCGTGTCCGTGATCGCGGAAGCGGAAAGGAGGGAGAAGGCATCCTCCGTCATGACTCGCGACTTCTGAGCCCCTCCTCCCCCAGCGGCATACCCGTAGACCCAGCAGTCGATACACCGCTCGCAGGGCGCATTCGTGTTGAGCATGCAGACGCTGCCGTCGTCGTGGCGGGCAAGGAGGCCGAAGGCGTGGAGGAGCGCTCTTCCCGTGCGCCGCTCGACGGCCGTCTGCTTCCGCTTCGAGATGACGGCACGGTCGATCACTTCCCCTCCATCATCCATCCCCGCGTGGACGAACTCCCGGTTGATCGGCTCCCCACTCCCCTCGGTGCGAAAGATCACCTCCGATTCGGTCTCCCGAACGATGAAGAGGTTGACGTACTTCCCCACGGGCAGGTTGGTGTAGGCAGGGAGCAGGAACTCGGAAAAGGGTCTCAACGATTCCATCAGGCTTCTCCTTCGATTGCAGGTTGATCGGTCATTTCGGTCGCAGTTCCCTCTCCTCCGGAAGAGGTCTCTCCCTTCCGCCCGATCTCGCCCCGGAGGAAGCAGAGATAGGCGGCTTTGATCCCCTTCTCGTCGGGGAGGAGCTGACGCAGCCTACCGCCGTAGAGATCGCGGTAGAAGGCAAAGAAGAGATCGATGAAGCGCGCGACACACTCCCGCCGCTCCCGGCCGAGCGCATACCCCCGTTGCTTGGCAAGACGATCGAGACGACCGGCAAGCTCCTCCTCGATCTGCGCGCGGATCGCCTCCTCGTCGAGGAAGCCACGCTGGCGGCGGAGGAGATCGAAGACGAGGTTGAGGGGATCGAGGAGCGCGTTGCGCTCGAGGCTGGAGCCCACGATCTTGGCACTCCAGGCCAGGTGGGCCATCTCCTTGAGATACTCCGATGCTTTTCTTTGCGACATTCCCTTGCTCCTTTCCATCTCCGTTGCGAGTCGTTCGAGAGCGGGGAGGATCTCCCGGACGGTCTTGTTCGCGTACTCCTTTCGATTCCGCTCGATCGCACGATCGACCTCGTGGAAGAGGGCCCATGGCCCCTGCGAGCCCGCCCGGGCGAAGGGGTAGAGATTCTCGAGAGACTTTCTCGGATCCCGGCTCTTCCGTTCGAGGAAGCGCAGATCGTCGAACCGGGCCACCAGGGCCTCCACCCCCTGCCGGTCGAAGTTCCGACCCCCGAGAAAAGACTCGAGCACGCTGGGAATCCCATCGATGTAGAAACGATCGAATCCCTGCGGCGGGAGGGGGGAGACGGCATCCTCACTCACGAGACACTTGTACCCGAGGAGGAGGGAGAGACGAGCCCCCATCTCCACGCCAAGGAGGATCCGAAGGCTGTCCATCGACCCATCCCGCACGAAGAAGGGGAGGGAGAGCGTATGACCGAGCGCCTCCGAACGCGCCGGAATCCCCAGCCCCTGCGCCCGGTCCGCCCTGAGCCGCAGAAGGAACCGAAAGCGTTCCTCCTCCTCCCCTTTCCCATCGTCGAGCATGAAGAGCGCATCCTCCTCCTCGAGGAGTTCCTGCAACCCCGCGCCGATCGCCTCGAGAAGGGCGGCGGGCACATCCCCCGGCGGCATGAAGTGGAGGTAGAGCGCCTTCTCCCTTGCCTTGGGAACACTGAGCTTCTCGAGGAAGAACTGCTGCTTGCACACCTCGCAGACATGCCGTTTCGGCTCACTCTTCGCACCGCCGAGCAGCCGGTTGGAGAACTGCTGCACCTTGAGATTGGCGGCAACGTTGTCCGACATCCACTTCTCCGCCGGGGTCAATGCGGAGCAATGACAGCACTGCTTGTGGTTGTTCCCACAGTACATCGCAAGGTGATCGGCAAAGCGAGGCACTCCCTCCGCGACCTGCGGGATCCACAACACCTCCTCGATATAGCCAGCCATCGGATCCTCTCCCTCCCCTCTCCCCTGCGCCACCTGCGCCGCGAGAAAGGAAGCGAGAACTCCCTGGAGCCGCTCCTCGACCACCTCGGAAGAAAACGGAAGATTCGCCGCGAGGACGAAAGGACGGTCCTGGAGGGCATTGAAAGGGGCGTAGCGGGAAGGATCGAACTCGAGTGCCCTGCCAAGCACCTCCCACGGATCCTTTGCGCCGTCGAAGATCTCCGGGAGCCGCTTCTCGTCCTTCTTGAGGAAATTCACGACGGCACGGATCCACTCGCCCCGTATCATCTCCTCCTCCGAGCGGAAGAGGGAGATCCCCTTCCCTGCGAGCCATCCTTCGGGATCACTCCCGCCGGGAACCCCGATGCGCGCCAGACACTTCTTGCGCTGTTCCTCGATCTTGAAGTGTCGGCGGTTCACCTGAGCAAGGATCACCCGCCAGACCTCCGCGACATCGAGTCCCAGAGCAAAGAGTTCCGGATCGGGCTTGATCCCGTCCTGACGCAGCGGGAGCAACTTCGGCAACGTCTGAGGGGAAATCCGGAGTCTCCGCTGGATCTCCGAGAATCTCTCGAAAATCTCGCGGAAAAGGGCCTTCCGCTCGGGCCAGGAAACCCCCTCCGGCACGAGGTAGTGCGCTCCTTCCGGAGAGATGAGGAGGGGAAGCGCGGAAACCCGCTCTTTGAGCACCCCCATCACCGCATTGTGGATCAGGTTCGTCAAGATCCCCCGGTTCTCCGCGATCGAATGGGAAGCCCAGGTGAAACGCCCCGCTCCGAATGCGTTGATCCTGTCGAGGATCTGCGCGCGGAATCCCTCCCGCTTCTCCCGGTCTCCCTGCGAGAGATCCGACTTGTCCGCGGCCTTCATGAGGAGCGCGAGCCGGGAGAGCCGCGCATTCCCCAATCGGCTCCGGTCGAGCGCGGGGAGGAGATTCCCCCCCGCATGGTGAAAATGATCGGAATGGGCGGCGATGAGCCGGACGAGATCCTCGTAGTACTCCTCCCACGCCGGAAAGAAACCGGGAATCCCCACGTCACGGATCGCCCCCTCGATGAAGGGACGATCCGCCAGGAGCACCGGGAAGGCGCGTCGCTCGGCCCCGGGCAGCTTGTTGAGGTCATGGATACTGAAGGCACTCATCAAGAGCCGGATCTCGAGATCGGGGAGGGCAAGCGCCCTCCCTACGGTATAGAGGAAGAGGGCGCCATGATAGAAGTGCTCGAAGAGGCGCGTTCCCTCCCGGATCCCATGCTGTTCGACCTCCCAGAGACGGTAGAGCCCCCCCCGGACGACCGATTCGTGATACGCCACGAGGAGATCGGTTCTCCCCAACAACTTGAGCAATCGGCTTGCCATCTCTTGCCCCTTTCGAAAAATCTACCCGATCTGCATCCCTTCCAGTCTTTCCCCGCTCTTCCCTCGACCGCGTCGGTGAGGCGAATCGTGTATCGCCGACCGGCAGAGCTTCGCTCTCCAGGCTTCCCGTCTCAATTCCTCCCCCTGGCCGTATAGCGTTCGAGGAGCCTTTTGGCCGTCTCCCGCGCTTCGTCGCGGAGATCCGCCGGTTCGAGGATCTCCGCGTGCTCCCCCCACCGAAGGACCTCCCACAAGACCTCCCGCGGTTCGCTGACGTGGAGTTCGAGGAAGAGATCTCCTCCCCTCCCCTCGATGAAACGTTGCGACGCATGCCAGAAGGTCTCCCGGATGTAGTGCGCAACGTCCCGATCGAAACGGATGAGCACCCGCCTTGGCGGACCGTCAGGGAAAAGGTAGAAGGCGTGCCGCCAGCGCGTCCGGAAGTTGTAGGAAGGATCGATCGGAACGAGCATGCCGGTGAAACGGACGGAAACGATCCGGTTGATCCGGATGCAGCGGAAGGGGTGCCCGGCCACCCCCGGGCGGAATCCATCGACGTAGAGACTCCGCTTCTTGAAGAAGATGTGATAGGGATCGAACTCGATCTGCCGCACCCCCCCGTCCCGCGGAGAGCGGTGCGAAACGCGGACGCGATGCACCCGCCCCTCCCCACGGTCCTCCTTCATCGCCCGGTAGAGCGAGGCGATCACCCCCGGCTCACACCCGAAACCACCCCGCAGGACGATCTCGTCGAGCGAGCTTCGCAACACCCCCTGCATCTCGAGAGGCGCCTGCTCCGCGATCTTCCGGAGGATCCGGAGCGTATCGACGCCGGCGGTGTCCTCCCCCTGGGCCGAGATCTGCCGAAGAGACATCGCAAGGGCGAAGAACTCCCCGAGATCGAGCTGAAAGACAGGAATCCGGGGCCGCTGGAGAACGACGTACCCCCCCCGCTCCCGGTCGAAGGCGAAACGAAAACCGAGCGCTGCAAGCGTCTCCCGGTCCTTGTAGAACTGCGTCTTCGAGATGCCGAACGTCTCGCAGATCTCCCGCCGGGAGCGGAAAGTGTGCAGATCGAGTTCCCGCATCATCGCAAGGAGCCGCTGCAACCGCCCCCCGCTTCTCCCCTCCTCGTCACGCCGCTTCATCTCTTCCTCGTCACGCCGCTTCATCCCCGCCTCGTTGCGGAAAAGGGAACCCGATCCTTCCTATCCATGACCCCGGAAATTCAGGATATATCGGATGCTTCCGGAAGCATCGAAATGGAATATAACGGATTCTTCCGACAAGATCAAACGGATATCCGCCACACGGTCCACCCACGGGTGGACCCCCTCTGCTCCAAAGGTGGACTTCCCCTCCTCACACCGTCGATATGGTCAGGGATTCCGGAAGTGTGCCACCCGAAATGACGTGCTACGACATTCGTGCGAAATGTCTGAGGGAATCAGGTGCACGTTTCTCGGTCTATGACAGCAATCTCAGGCTCCGCGCCAGGTTGATCGCGCCTGCGAATTCCAAGCGCCGGGGACGAGCGAGAGCTTCTCGATCCGGATCGGTTTCTTCTCATTGCTGAGCCAGAGCCGTCACATAGCTCCAGCAGAACGCCAGGGTGACCAGCGCAAGCAGCTTGTCGATCCGCTCGGGGTCGGTCAAATGCGTGTCTTCCAGGTTGAAGCCGCGCGATTTCAGGCAACCGAAGAGGGTCTCGATCTCCCAACGCCGCAAGTAATCATCCAGCGCATGGTCAGGATCGAAATCCGGGACCACGATGACGTAGTCATCCGAAAGCCTCGTAGCCGCAACGTAGGCCTTGTTGACGAACGCGACGAACTGCGATGAATACGGCGACCAGGTAGGGGCACGTTGCAACGTGTCCCTACGCGTTGCGCATCTCGTGGGCCCTCGAAGAAAGGAGCATGATTCCCGGATCGGGATGTGGTAAGATGGAGCGCATCGGTAAGGTCTTTCGATTCGAGGGAGCGGGAAATGGCAAGAGCCACGGAGACGAACATCGAGGCATTGCGCACCCATCTTGCGTGTCGTGTTCCGATCATCTACATTCACTCATGGGAGGAGGTACGGGTGGAACGGACCTTGCGGGAGCTTGCCCGGCGGGGGCTCGATCCGCCCCGTCCCCTCTCGGTGTGGAGTTGCACGGAGGGGTTGAAGCAGGAGGGCAAAGAGATCGAGGGGACACACGATCCCCTTCGGTTCCTCGATCACCTCCTCACCGAGGGGGAGGGGGGACTCTTCCTGGCCAAGGATCTTCCGGCCTTCTTCGAGGGAAATCCCCATCTCGTGCGTCGATTGCGGGACTTTGCCGCCCGGGCGAAGTTCGCGGGACAGACCCTCCTCCTCCTCTCCCCCCGGCTCATGCTCCCCGAAGACCTCCAGAAGGACGTGGCGATCGTCGAGTTCACCCTCCCCACGCTCGCGGAGATCGGGGATCTCTTCGATCTCCTCGTGGAGGAACGGCGCGCCACCGGCCGCTTCGAGGTCACCCTCTCCCCGAAGCAACGGGAGCAGTTCCTCTCCGCCGCGCTCGGGCTCACGCTGGCGGAGGCGGAGAAGGCGTTCCTGCGGGCGATGCTCGGCAAGGATCGGCTCACGATCGCGGATGTCGCAGCGGTGATCGCCGAGAAGACGAAGTTCATCAAGACCTCCACTGCCCTCGAGTTCATTCCCCACACCGTGCGTTTCCGCGACCTCGGCGGCCTCGACCGCCTCAAGAAGTGGGCGAAAGAGCGGGCCGTCGGCTTCACGGAACAGGGGCGCAGCGCAGGGCTGCCAAGACCCAAGGGGGTGCTCGTCACCGGAATCAGCGGCTGTGGCAAGAGCCTGACGATCAAGGCACTGGCCCACCTCTGGCACCTTCCCCTCGTGCGGCTCGATTTCACCCGGGTCTACGCCGGAGAGTTCGGCACGCCCGAAGAGACGCTCCGCCGGGCTCTGCGCACCGTGGAGGCCATCGCCCCCGCCCTTCTGTGGATCGATGAGATCGAGATGGGGTTCGCGGGCGCCGAAGGGGGGCGGGAGACGACCTCGGTGCGGGTCTTCTCCCACTTCCTCACCTGGATGCAGGAGAAACGCGCACCCGTCTTCGTGGGCGCCACGGCCAACGACATCGAACGTCTCCCCGCCGAACTGCTGCGCAAAGGCCGATTCGACGAGATCTTCTACGTCGATCTCCCCACCCCCCAGGAGCGGGAGGAGATCTTCCGCATCCACCTCGAAAACCGGAACAACGAGGTCGCCGTGGCCACCCTCCAGGGACTGGCCCGACAGACGGAGGGCTGGAGCGGCGCGGAGATCGAGGAGTGCATCGTCGCCGCGATGTACCGCGCCACTGCCCAAGGACGCAAACTGACGATCGAAGACCTCTTCTTCACGATCGGCAGTTCCGTGCCCCTCTCCGTGACGATGGACGATCAGATCAAGAAATCGAAGCGATGGGCGGACAAACGCGCAAGGAAGGCCTCTCGAAGCGCAACGCGCATCTGAATCCCCACGCCGATCCGCCATCCATCCGTTCGCCGAAGGAGTGCGGCAGGGGAGATCGCAAGCGAGGCATCCTCACCCCTTCCCCCTTCGATCGGCGTGAGGGGGAAAAGGGCATCCTGCGATGATTGACAATTCCCCCCTCGTTGCCCTACGATGAGCACCCAGGATCGAGCAGGAGCGCCGCCGGGGGTTCCCCCTTCGGGAAGTGTCGGCGAGCCGGCTCCCGAAACATGTCGAGGAACCGACGATGAAAGGGATGGAGAAAGCGGGGATCCTTCTCCTGGGGTTTGCGGTGCTCACGGGTCAGACGCTCTGCGCTGCGGATACCGATGGGGATGGCGTCCCCGACCCGCAGGACAACTGTCCCGAGGTCGTCAACCCCTTCCAGACGGACGACGACGGTGACGGAATCGGAGATGCGTGTGACACCTTGAAGTCGTGCCAGGAGATCGCACAACTCCGTTCCGACGTGGAACCGGCGCCCGAGAGTGGAAACTACACGATCGATCCCGATGGAGACGCCGGGCCGGTGGCACCGGTGGAAGTCTTCTGCGACCTCCCCGCGGGCTACACCTTCCTCCTCGGGGAGACCGTGCGAAACGATGCTTCGAGCATCTTTGGCGGCTGTCCAGAGGGGTTCACCCCCTTTGCCGTGAAATCGGCGGATCATGCCGCGGCCCTCGAACGTTTCGTCACCGGGGTCTCGAACGACGGTTCCTTCTACTGGGCCAACGCTTTTGCCGGACCCGACGACTCCTGTGCCCAGGTGGACCCGGAGATCGGCTACCTCGAGAACGCCCAGCGATGGGTCGATGCCCAGATCACGGAGAGTACCCTCTCCCCGCTCGACCTCAGTTGCAACTGCAACCTCGACCTCTTCGATCCGGTCCCCCTGAACGACAGCGTTGGATTCTTCAACCGGGGCAACTGCGGCAACGGCTGTTGCCTCTACAACAGTACGGAACGGGAGTATCCGGGAACCGCGGTCTGCTCCACGAACGACCGTTGAACGGGGGGAGGATGTCGCAGCGGGTGAACGTCGCGGTGATCGGTCTCGATTCCGTTCCTCCTTCCCTCCTCTTCGATCGGTTCCGGGGGGAGATGCCGGTACTCGATCGACTCCTTCGCAACGGGTTCTACGGTCCCCTTCGGAGCACGATCCCCCCGATCACGGTGCCTGCCTGGACGAGCATGATGACGAGCTGGAATCCGGGGCGCCTCGGGTTCACCGGCTTCCGGAACCGCACCTGGGGGAGCTACGAGGAGGGGTGGATCGCCACGAACCGCAACGTCCGGGCACCCCGGGTCTGGGAGATCCTGGGGCGGGCGGGGAAGCGCTCGGCGATCCTTTCGGTTCCCCAGACCTATCCCCCCCGCCCCTTTCCCGGGCTCCTCGTCAGCGGATTTCTCACCCCTCCCGGCGCAGCGGTCTTCACGCATCCGGCGCAGCTTCGCGAGGAGATCGAGGCGATCGCGGGTCCCTTCCAGTTCGACGTGGAGAACTACCGCACCGACGAACGGGACCGTCTCATCCGTGAGATCGAGGGGATGACGCGCCAGCATCTCGAGGTGGCCCGCTACCTCGTCACGCGCAAGGCGTGGGACTTCTTCATGGTCGTGCTGATGGGGCCCGATCGGCTCCATCACGCCTTCTGGCAGTTTCACGATCCGGGGCATCGAAAGTTCGACCCCACCTCCCCCTACCGGGAGACGATGCGCCGCTACTACCGGATGCTCGACCGGGAACTCGGCCGCTTCCTTGCCGCGCTCCCTCCGGAAACCCATCTCCTCGTCGTCTCGGACCACGGCTCCAAGGCGATGAAGGGGTGTTTCCACATCAACGACTGGCTGATCGAACGGGGGTACCTGCGGTTGAAGCACCCCCCATCGGGGATCCAACGCCTCCGGGAGGTCGAGATCGATTGGCCCGCCACCCGCGCCTGGGCATGGGGGGGGTACTACGCCCGCATCTTCCTCAACGTCCGAGGGCGGGAACCGATGGGCGCGGTTGAACCGGAAGCGTTCGAGGAAGTCCGGGAGACGCTGCGGCGTGAGATCCTCGCGATCCCCGACGATGCGGGCAACCCGATGGCGACCCGGGTCTATCGCCCCGAGGAGATCTATCCCGGCTCCGTGCGGGAGGTCCCCGACCTCCTCGTCTTCTTCGACGACCTCGACTGGCGGGTCACCGAATCGATCGGTCATGGCGGCCTCTACTCCTTCGACACCGAACTCGGCCCCGACGGGGCGGTGCACGACTGGCAGGGGGTGCTGGCGATCTCGGGGCCGAAGGTCGCCCGGCGGGGGGAGGTCGCGGAGATGTCGATCTACGACGTTGCGCCCACGATCCTCTCCCTCTTCGATCTGCCCGTTCCTCCCAACATGGAGGGGAAGCCCATCCCGCTGGCGTGATGAAACGGATCGCCTTCTGTCTCTTTGCCCTGATCGCGCTGGCCCTCCTGCGGGAGCCCATCCTGGAGGGCCGTTCCTTTGCGATCCACAGTCTCTACCGTTCCGAGCCGTGGCGGTCGATGCGCCCTGCGGGGGTCGAGGTCCACGACAACGGGAGTGGTTCCGACGGGACGCTCACCTTCTACCCCCGGCGGCGTTTCACCCACGAGATGCTCGGCCGGGGGCGTCTTCCCCTCTGGAACCCCTATCTCCTCGGGGGGCTTCCCTTTGCCGCCGATCCGCACAGTGCCCTCTTCTACCCCTTCAATCTCCTCTATGCGTTCTTCTCTCCCGAGCGTCTCCTTCCCCTCCTGGCCCTCCTGCAGTTGACGCTGGCGGGTTTCTTTGCGTGCCTCTTCTTCCGGGATCTCGGTCTGGCCGATTCGGCGGCGTTTCTCGGGGGGATCGTCTTTGCGATGAACCCCTTCTTCATGACGCATCTCGTCAACCCGACGAACGTCGATTCGGGGATCTGGCTCCCGGCGATGCTCCTGAGCTTCCGGCGCGCGTACCTTGCCACGATGCCCTCGCAACGGGGCTACTGGCTCGCCTGGCTCGCGGCGGCGCAGGCGATGAGCATCCTTGGGGGGTTTCCGCAGATCATGGTCTTTTCCACGTACGCGCTCCTCTTCTACGCGATCTCTCTCGTGCGATGGCGCGGGGGGAAGGAGGTGGGGTGGCGGCGCTTTGCGCCCCTTGGGATCGCGCTTGGGGGGATTTTTGGGGGGGCGCTCCTTGCGGGGGTGTTGCTCCTCCCCCTGGGGGAGCTGGCCGCGCAATCGGCCCGCCGTACGATCGACTACACCTTTTTCTCGAAGGTCTTCGTTCCGGTGGAGACCTTCTTCATGTACCTCGTTCCCGACTTCTTCGGTACCCCGACGCGCAACTTCTTCGGTGCCTTTGCAGATGCCACGCGGGGGGGGGTCGGGGGCTACATCGTGTGGCGGAACAGTTTTCTCGAGAATTGCGGTTATACGGGGGTGCTGCCCCTCTTCCTCCTCCCCTTCGCGTTCCGGGGGCGGGGAGGGCAGGGGCGCGGCTACTTCCTCTTCCTCCTTCTCTTTGCGCTCGGTGCGACGCTCGGAACGCCCCTCTTTCGTTTCTGCTACCATGTGATGCCGGGATTCAAGTTTTCCCGGATCTGCCGGATCGTCTTCCTCTACGGTTTCGGGATGGCGGGTCTCTCGGCGATCGGATGGGACCGGGCGATGCGGGGGAAGGATCGAGGGATGCGGATCGTGCTTCTCCTTACGGCGTTCTCGGTTGGGGGGCTCCTCCTCTTTGCGACGGCGCGCTACGGCCATCCGGAGGTCCTCTCCGCCTGGCGGGCACGTCTCGATGGGATCTCCCCCGGGGGCGCCGGATCGTGGGGGACACGAATCGCGGCCTACCGGCTCTATCTCGACCGGGCTTCGGGGCAGCTCGAAGCGATCACGGCGGGAATTCGCCGTTTCGCGCTCCTCGGGATGGCGGGGGCGAGCCTCCTTCTGCTCCTGTGCGTCCCCCGCCTTCCCCGCCGGCTGCTCACCGTCTGCTTGCTCCTTCTCCTCGTCGGGGATCTCCTCTGGACGTGGGGGCGGTATCTCACCTTTCAGCCCGAGTTCTATCCCGAGCGGAAACCGGCGTCTCTGGCCTGGCTCCAGGCCCATGCCGGGATCGACCGGATCGCGCGGTTCGGGGCCTTTCGCGAGATTCTCCCACCGAACACGCCCCAGGTCTATCATCTCCACGACATGGCGGGTTCCAACGCCCTCCTGATCGACCGCTACGGGCAGCTTGCTGCGTTGATCGAGCCGGAGATCTACGTGGGGAAGAAGAAGATCATCAGCATGAGCCATCTTCGGGCGCTCTCCTCCCCGATCCTCGATCTTTTGGGGGTGCGCTACATCCTCTCACGTCGTTATCTTCCCCTTTCGCTCGCGCCGCTGGCGGGGGAAGTGGCGCGCCGCCCCTTGCACCTTCGCCTGGTGCGGGATGGCCCGATGAAGATCTACGAGAACCTCGATCGTCTCCCCCGCGTCTTCGTGGCTCCCCATGCGGAAGTGATCCCCACCTCGGGAGCGATGCGCAACCGGCTCGCCGATCCTGGATTCGACCCGGGGAAGACGGTCCTCTTCGAGGAGCCTCCCCCTGGCCTTTCGGAGCAGGAGGGGTTCGGCGACGATTCCACGGCACGAATCATCCGGTATGAGCCCACCGAGGTCGAGATCGAGGCCGGCGTGCAGGGGGGAGGGTATCTCGTCCTCTCCGACACGTGGTATCCGGGATGGCGCGCCTACGTCGATCGGAGACCCACGAGGATCTATCGCGTCGATCATGCGCTTCGCGGAATCTTCCTCCCCGACGGACGGCATACGGTCCGTTTCGTCTATCGTCCCCTTCGTTTCCATCTGGGCGCAGCGGTCAGCATCGTGGCCCTCGCCCTCTGGTCCCTCCTCCTGTGGCGTTGTGGATTCCGGGCCACGAGGGGATGCGGCACGAAGTGAAACCATCCGGGCCTGGGAAACCCGCTGAAAGGGAGATGCGGGGGCACGCCTCACCCCCCGCCGAAGAAATGTTTCCACCCCGCCTCGTAGAGGGAAAGAATGCGCGGATGGTCGAGGGTGCTGACCGCTCCCCCCTCGAGGGGAAGATCCTTGGGAAAGGTGAAGAGCGCTCGCCACTGGTCCGGATCGAGGAAGCGGGTCGCCACGGCCGGCGGGGAGCGGGTCCAGTCGCGGCGAAAGGGAGCCGCCAGCACGAAGCCCCAATCGCCGAAGGCGGGGACATAGGCGTGGATCGGCGTGGCAAAGAGACCGGCAGCCCGGATCGTGGCCAGGATCGCCCGGAAGGCCGCAGGCGCAAAGTAGGGGGAGGTGGCCTGGACCACGATCCCCCCGTCGCGTGCGAGGGATTGCGCCAGGAGCGCGTAGAACTCCCGGCTGTAGAGCTTGGCGAGCTTCTCACTGTGCGGATCGGGGAGATCGACGACGATCGCCTGGAAACGCCGGGAGTTCTCCTGCACGAAACGGAAGGCATCCTCGTGGTGGACCGTGACGCGGGGATCACGCAGCGCGTCACGGTTCAAGCGGCGCAACATCGGGTTTTCCCGACAGAGTTCGACGAGGGCCGGATCGATATCGACGAGGGTGATCTCCTCGACATCGCGATATTTGAGGATCTCCCGCACCGCCAGCCCATCCCCTCCCCCGAGCACGAGTACCCGCGCGCGGTGGGGAAGCGCGCTCAGGAGGGGGTGGACGAGCGTCTCGTGGTAGCGGTACTCATCGATCGAGGAGAACTGAAGGCTCCCATCGAGATAGAGCCGCAGATCGTCCTTCCAGCGCGTGAGCACGATCCGCTGATAGGGGGTCTGGCGCGCATGGATGATCTGGTCGGTGTAGAGCCGACTCTCCGACCAGCGCACGAGCCTCGAGGAGGCGAGAAAGGCCCCGAGCAGGCACCCCCCGAGCAGGAGCGCACGCACCGTGTAGCGGCGGGAAAAACGCCCATGATCCCGGAAGACCCGGCAGGTGAGGAGGACGACCGCCGTATTCACGAGCCCGAAGAGGAGGGAGGTCCGAAGGAGACCGAGGGCGGGCAACAGGAGCGTGGGAAAGAGGAGCGATGCCGCCAGGGAACCGAGATAGTCGAGCGCCAGCACCCGCGAAAGATTGATCCGAAGCGTGCCGTAGTCCTGCAAGACCCGCACGAGCAGCGGGATCTCGAAACCGATGAGGGTCCCGAGCAACCCGAGAAGGAGGTAGAGGAGGAGGGGGTAGTTCTCCGTATAGGTGTAGGCGAGAAAGAGGCCCGGGATCGAAAAGCCTCCGATCGCCGCGATCGCAAGCTCGATCGCGATGAATCGGGGGAGCAAGTCTCCCCGCATCCGCTCCGAGAGGAAGGCCCCAAGCCCCATCGCACTCAGGAAGATCCCGATCGTGAAGGAGAAGACCCGGATGCTGTCCCCCAGGAGATAGGAGGAGGTCGTGGCGATCACGAGTTCATAGGCCAGCGCGCAGCTCGCCACCGCAAAGATCGAGACGAGGAGCGTGACACGTTCCCGGGAAGGGGACATCGCGCGAATTCCCCCGCTAGGAGGATATCGCCGCCGCGATGATGATCGCCACCCCGAGCATCATCGCCCCACACACGATCCCCAACGCCACGTTCTGGTCATCCTCCAGTTCCTTCGTCAGATCGAAGGGGACCGAGAAGTTGAAGATCCGGTAGGAGAGGAGTGCAAGGACGATCCCCAGCATGGAATAGACGATCGTGGCGAGGAGGTCACCAAGGGCCAGCTTCTCCAACATCTCCCCCGAAGCAGCCCGCACGGACGAGGCGGAGAGGATGAAAACGACATTCGTGATCAGGGCGTAGCGAACGATTCTCGACATCTTGCCTCCTATTTTCCCCGGTAGATCCCGCCGCCGGTGGAGTAGCGCAGCCCCGTTCCGGGACTGAAGATCCGGATACTGCGCACTCTGTGCGCCTTGGGCCCGATCGCATGGGCCCCCCACCCCGAAAAGGCTCCCCAGAAAGCCCCGACGAAGAGCAGGAAGAGGAAGGAGAAGAGGATTTTGTAACGCATCGTCTCTCCCGTAGAGGTAGAGGGGGATCGTCAATCGAAGAGATCCGTGAGATCGGTCGCATCGAAGAGGTCGGAGAACTCCAGCCGCGACACCAGGACGAGAAGGGGAAGGAAACCGGAGATCCCCGCGGCGATGAAAAACCAGCGCACGAGCCAGACCCCTTCCTTGACCGTGATTTGGAGTTGCGCTTCGACCGGCGCCGTCGCGGCGAGGTGGAGGCGGTAGCGCCCCGGCCGCGGAAAGCGAACGAGGATCTTCTCCGATTCGTCGCTCTCATGCCAGTACCCCTCGATATCGGTACCCGATTCGTCCCAGAACTCCGTCTCGTAGGTGAAGAGGGGCTTTTCACCCGCTTCGTCGTAGATCTCGAGCGTAACGCCAAATGTGCGTTGCCGGAGGGCGGTTTCGAGATCGATCTCGGCGGCGTTGCGGGCGTTGGAGATCCGGAGGGTGACGATTCCCGGTTCCTGGGCGATCGCCGGGACCGGAAGGCGGCGCTGGGTCACGACGGAGCCCTGCGAGAGACCGAAGAAGCCAAGAAGCATGAGGCACACGCTCGCGCCGGCCAGGGTGAGGAGAACCGGTCCCCAGCCATGATCTTCTCCGGAGATCTCCTCCTCGGTCTCCTCCTCGAAGGGCGCGGGGGAGGGGAGCGGTTTGTCGATCTTGAAGATCCGATAGACGAAGGCGGCCTCGAGTTCCCGCCCCTTGGCGAACTCGATCTCCTCCTCGGTGAACTCGATCGTGTAGCGCCGCTCCCCCCGGTGGGCATCGAGGTAGAAGGCGACCTCCCCGAGCCGGGCCTGCCAGGTGAACTCCCCTTCGAGGAAGACGATCTTCCCCGAGCCCCGCTCCTCGACGATGGCGGGCCCCTCGCCGTCGAGGTCGATGCTCTGGAAGACCTCGGTGCGAGGATCGACCGGGTTTACGGGAACGAACTTCTTGAAGTAGAAGAAGTGGCCCTCCGCCTCGGTGAGCCAGAGGGGCTGGCCGTTCGTGGAAACGAGGAACCATTCGTCCCAGAACCACGTCTCCTCCTCGTCGCTCTCCTCGTAGCGCAGCCTTCCGACGATCTCGTAGCGCTTCCCCTGGAAGAGGGCGTTCATGCCGAGTCGCAGGTCACTCCAGGGGCGGTAGCGCTCCCGGCGCTCGAAGAGCGTCTGGAGCTGCCGGACCCCTTCCGCGTCGCACACCGCACCACAGCGGTCGCACACGAACGTCTCGGCCCGGCGACCCGTCTTCAGTTCGATCGCCGCGCCACAGTTCTGACAGGTGACCGATGTCACCTCGAGGGTCATCCCGTTCCTCCTTCCTTCCTCACCTCTACCATGAAACCTCCCCCTTGGCAACTTTACGAATGCACGCCGATCCGT
>CAZTSL010000069.1:0-7119 GCA_964616915.1 uncultured bacterium | reverse complement strand
TGGCAACTTTACGAATGCACGCCGATCCGTTTCTCCCCCATCGGTGGCGTGCATGCGGCGGATGGACAAAAATTCATCGAATTTCCGGCGAGAGGACAGGAAATGAGCATCCCCTGCACGCCGGGCATTCCAGGGCATTCATGAGGAAATCCGTGAATTCTTCCCGTTTTCCGGGGACATTATGCCCGAGGACGCACGATGCGGCAAGAGAGGATTCCCAGGAACGTTTCTTGCTAAGAAAGGCAGGACTCGCCGGGAAAGCGGAGGAGCGGAAAAGACCCCTCCGAGTCCGAACTCCCGGAAATGGCATCACACTCCAAACGCCATAGGAGGAATGCGAAATGCAAGGCGGCAAACAGGCCTATCACCTCAAGCTGCACGATCTCAAGAGACTCGATGGGGTGCTCAAGGCGATGGTCCAGCGGGTCCAGGCGCTGCACCAGCAGGCGAGCCGGACCGCGGCGGAGGAGCAGGAGTTGAAGGCGCTGATCGACGACTTCGCGCTCGTGGGGGATCACCTCGCCGAACTGCTCGACCTCTTTCCGAACATCGATGCCCACCGGCAGGGGAAGATCAAGGAGGTCAACACCGCCTCCTATCCGAAATGGCCGCACGACTGCTGGTCGCCATGAGGAGGAGAAGGATGAAGGTGCCTCCCGGTTTTTCCCGCCTCGAAGGGCTGACCCTGATCGTGACGAATCGCTGCAACCTGCGGTGTCGCTACTGCTACCAGGATCGTCACGATACGACGGACATGCCGTGGGAGCGGGCGAAGGCCGCGGTCGATCTCCTTCTGGCCGCTTCTGAGGAGCGGCGTGGCCGTGACCCGGCGGGGGGGGAGACCGTGGCGAAGATCGCCTTCTACGGGGGCGAGCCCCTTCTCAAAGAGGGGCTGATCCGGAAGGTCGTCACCTACGTGCGCCGCGAGGCCCCCCAGGGGGTGGTCCCCCGCTTCAGCCTCTTCACGAACGGGCTCCTCCTCGGTGAGGCGGTGCTTGGCTTCCTCGTCGAACACGACTTCGAGATCCAGCTCAGCTCCGACGGGGTGGCCGAGGCGCAGGACGACCGGGGGAAGGGGACCTTCGAGCGGCTCGACCACCTCTTCGATCGGTTCGCGGCGTGCGATCCCCGCCTGCTGCGCGACCGGGTGCGGGTGGCGCTCACGATCACCGCGCGCAACGTTCCCCACCTGGCCGCATCGGCCGCCTACTTCCACCGCAAGGGGGTACGCCGGCTCGTGTTCGATATCGCGACCGGCTTCGATCCCGGCTGGACTCCCGCGCGCCTCGACCTCCTCGAGGCCCAGATCGAGGCGGTCTATCGGTTCGCCCTGCGCCGTTTTCTCCACACGGGGATCGTCTTCGTGGAGAACTTCCGCCACGACTCACGAGATCCCCCCCCCCGACCGGGAAAACGGGAGTGTGGCGCGGGACGGGGAACCTCGATCAGCGTCGATCCCTACGGAACGGTCACGGGCTGCGGCTTCTTCCTCCCCTACCTGCGGCGGGGGAGCACGGAGTTCCTCGATGAGCAGGTGCCGGGCAGTCGCGGCACGATCGATCACCCGGAAACGATGATCCCCGAGACGGCTTACGAACGGCACGTGTACGGAAACCCGCTCTGGAATCTCAAAGCGGAGAAACATACCCCCATCGAGGCGTGTCGCTCGTGCGAATTCGTCGCACAGTGCCACGTCTGTCCGCTCAGTGGCGGCTACCTTCCCGGGAATCGGGATCCGAATCTGATTCCGATCTGGAACTGCCGCTTCACCAAGGCCATCCTCTCCCGGAAGGGAAAGTTTCCTCCCGCCGACACCTGGCTTGCTTCCCTTGCCTCCACAACGGCCTGAAGCCTACCCAGACGCCATTCGGGAAAGGAAGAGGCCGCCGGGTCTTCCAACCCGGCGGCCTCACTTCCGATGACAAACTCGACACCTGGGGCCATTTCGCCGGGGCCCGGCACGCCGTGCCCCTACCGATGGGCGACATTCGTCAGCGATCTGGCCTCCTGTGCCGCAAACTCTCCTCCCTGATTGCCGTTCCTCTCTCTTCTTCGGCGGAATCCGGCCTTTCCTCGAGGCCTTACTGGGCGGTTTCGAGGTTGGCGAAGAGGGTCATGAATCCTCCCTGACCATCGAGGTTCATCTTGATCTCGAGAAGGGTGTACTGGAGGCCGTCCTCGAAGGTGGGGAGCGGAATCTCGGGGATCTGGGCGTTGATCTCCGCGATCGCGGAGGCGATGACCGAATTGAGGGCATCCTCGATCGCGGCGGTGGGGATCGTGTAGGTCGCCTCCGGCGTCGATTCGATCGTGACCGAAGTATCCTCGCTGAGCTGGATCAGGATCGTGTTGTGGTCCGTGATCTGGACGATGAGGGGGATCAGGCTGCTGACGAGAAGCCCGATGATATCGTCTCCCGGCTCCCCGGAAGAAGAGATCGGCGCGAGGTTGACGAGCAGATCCTGCCAGTTGAGCGCGGCGGTGTCGGCCTCGTTGAACTGATCGAAACGCATCGCCGGGGGCATGAGCGACTCGAGACGGACTTCGAGCTGATCCGTGTTCGGGTCGATCCCGAAGAGGGCCAGGAGCAACTGTACCGTGGGGTCGTCCTGCGGAATATCGACGACGAACGACTCGTCGAGGCTTCCGGTCGTGTAGAGGACGTAGAAGAACTCGTTGAGGAAGTCGTCGGAGAGGGTCATCGCCACGTCGTAGGTATCGACCTGGGAGGGTCGGACCGTGTCGAAGTCGGGCGCCACGTCATCGGTGTAGAACGATCCCGGGAAGAAGGAGACGCCGGGATCGGCATCGTCGGTCTGGATCATCCCCTTCGAGAAGTAGGTCATCTTCCCCGCACTCGAAAGGAGTGACTGGGGCAGGAGGGCCAACTGGAGCGTGAAACCGGTATACTCCGTGCTCCCCTCCATGTCGTTGAAGATCGCCAGGACCTGATCGACGGTGGCGTTGAGGACCTCGGTGAGCGCCGTTGCAAGGGCCTCCTCGAAGAGCGCCTCGATCTCTTCCTGGGTCATCACGCTCTCGAAACCGGGCGGCAGGTTCTCACTCGTCATCACGAAGTTCGTCAGCGATACCGTGATCGTCTGGGTTCCCGCCACGATCCGGTCATCCTCGATGGTGAGGGGCACGTTGTCGAGCACCTCGGCCAGATCGGCGGTGACCGTGATCGTTCCGGCAAAGGGTTGCGATCCCTGATCGCTCTCGATCGTTCCCGTCACCGCCATCACCATCCGCAGATCGGGAATCCCCAGCCCCATGACCATCGCGTTCTGTTCGGGATCCGAGGAGGGGTGCAGAATCGTGTAGGGAAGCCCGCAGGTGGACTCCGTGAGATTGATCTCGTAGTGGATCGTGACGCCGTTCTGGGGGATCGAACCGGAAGCGATCGGGTTCATCCCGGTGAGACTCGGGCATATCTGGCTGAGATCCCCCATGTAGTCGGAGAGGTAGGCGGCCAGATCCTCGAAGGCGCCCTCATTGAGCCGCATCCCGAGCGCATCGGTCACGAAGGTCCCGGGCCGGGCCACGGTATAGTTCGTCCGGGCCCCGAAGACGTCCTCCGCCTCGAAGGTCAGGAACTGCGCATCGGGGATCTGAACGGAAAATCGCCCTGCCTCCAGCGGGGCCGCCACGCCGTTGACGAGGAGGGATGCCCCCCCCGCCGCATCGACGAGTTCCCCCGAGATTTCGATCATGCCACTCCCCACCGCGTCGATCGCGCTGACATCGATACGCGGTGGCTTCGTATCGTAGATGAAGCGCCGTTCCGCGATCTGGGAGGCGCTCGCGGTCCAGGCCGTCACCTGGATCAGGTTGTTCCCCTCCCCGTGATAGGGGCAGAGGAGTTCCGCCGGAACGGAGACGCCCGAACTCGTCGTATGCGCCCGCACGATCGAGGTGATGTCCAGATAGTTCATCAGCACGATCATCTGGGGCTTCTGGCCGGATGGAAAGGTGATCTCCAACCCCTGGCACGTATTCGTGATCGTCCCCTCGTCCGGAGAGACGATCTCGACGAGGGCAGCGGTGTCACACTGCGAAATGTTGATCGTAAAGAGCGCGACGATGCACAGCATCGCCAAAATCATCATCGTTCTTCCATGACTCTGGGACATCTTCCCACTCCTTGTCGGTCTCTGGGCTTCATCGAACCCACAAAGCAATCTCATCCGAAAAAGCAATCTCATCCGAATGGTGAAGCGCAACGGACGCTCCTTCCCACGATTCCTCTTCTGCAACGGATGAACCATCCAGGAGGCGGGCCGGTGGTGATTTGCCTAACCCATGGATAAATATGGGAATAAAAATTTTCGCCCCCTGCTTCCGGCAGCCATTCCACCCCGGAAGGATCGGAATTTTCCTCCGATGATCTTACGTTTCGTAAAGGTGAGGGAAGACGCCGGCATTTTTTCAGACTTTGTCATCAAACAATCAACGAAAGGTTCGCTTCAGGAATCTGTGGCGATCTCCGACACGGCGCCCTGTCGGATTCCACGACGAAGGGGGAATCTTCGGGAAGACACCCTGCGGCACGCGGGAGCAATTCCCATGAAAATGACGACCATGAGCGAATTCTCTCGCTGGTTTCCTGGAAGCCCACGGCAGGTATGGAAGTTGCAGTTTTTTCGTATTGGAACAGGTTTCATCCAGGAGAACCATGATGCAGCCACCTGCTTCATATAGATGTTTCTGGCCGATATTCATCCTGATCGTGCCCCTCCTCTACGCGGGATGCGGCTCGGCCTCGGAGGAGCGGCCGCTCGGAGAGGTTACGGCGGGAACGGAGATCGCGGAGATCTCCTATCTGGGAAGCACCCTCTGGACGGGGGTCAACGACATTGATCTGGCCGAGGGGTATGCGTTTTGCGCGTACTACAACGGTCTCGTGGTCCTCTCCCTGGCCGATCCGAGTGCGCCGCGGCTCGTGAGCCTGCTGCGGTTGCCCGGTTCCGCCCTCGATCTCACGGTATCGGAGGGGATCGCCTATGTGGCGGACGGTCATGCGGGTCTTCAGGTCGTCGATCTCTCCGACCCGGCGGCTCCCCGGCGGATCGGAGCCTACGCATCGGCGGGATACGTGACGAGCGTCTGGGTGGAAGGGGACTTCGCCTATCTCATCGACCGTGATCGGGGGTTGATCGTGCTCGACGTCTCGGAGCCGACCAGTCCCATCCGGGTGGGGGAGTACACGGACCTCGAGTGTCCCGCGGCAGTGGCGGTCCGGGAGGGCATTGCCTACGTGGCCTCCTGCGGGCTCTCCCTCCTCGATGTCGCGGATCCGTCCGATCCGAGGGAGATCGGGGGACTCCGGCTTCCGGTGCGGGTCAACCGCCTCCTCGTGCGGGAACGCCTCGCCTATCTCGCCACCGATGTGGGGATCAAGGTCGTCAACCTCGCGGATGAATCGCAGCCGATCGTCAGCGGGTCCTACAACACGCCCGAGCCGGTCCTCGGGCTTCACGTGGCGGGAACCCATCTCTACCTGGCCAACGGCAAGGCGGGCGTGACCGTCCTCTCCCTGGCCAATCCCCTCTCTCCCGGATTTGCGGGGAATTATCCCACGGCAAGCGCGGCGAACCAGATCACGGGTGATCCCGAGGTCTCCCCCTATCTCTACGTGGCCGACGAGGTGACGCGCATCGATGTCCTCTCCGTGGAGGAACCGGCACACCCCAGAGAGGTCGGCCGGCACGATATCCCGAGCGTGGTGCAGGATGTCGCGGTCCTCGGGAATCACGCCTTCGTGGCGAACTTCACCGACGGTCTCCAGGTGATCGACATCGAGGATCCGAACGACCCCCGCCCCGTCACCCGGATCGATACGGAAGGGGAAGCGGTCGAGGTGGCGATCGAGGGCACGACGCTCTACCTCGCCGATGGGAGCAACGGACTGCTCATCTTCGATCTTTCCGATCCCCTCGACCCGTCGCCGGCCGGGCACTTCGCCACGCACGAGCCGGTTGAACGGATCGCGGTCTCAGCAGGCGTGGCCTATGTCACGGGCCTCGATCATCTCTTCCTCCTCGATGTCACCCATCCCGAGAGTCCGAGCATTCTCAGTGACTACCGGAACGAGGACGGAGCCTTTCTCTCCCTCCTCGTTTCCGGCGATCTGCTCTTCCTCGCAGACGAGGGGGGGGAACTCCTCGTGCTCGATGTCTCGAATCCGGCCTATCCCCGCCGGGTCGGGGGGATCGATACCGGCGGGCTCGTTGCGGGGATCGCCCGGGCGGGCAACGACCTCTACCTCGCGGACTTCACGAAGGGCCTTCGGATCTTCGACGTCACGGAGCCCAAGACCCCGACACCGGTCGCCGAAGTAGAGATCCCCGGCGCATGGGACGTGGCGCTCCATCACGGCTTTGCCTACGTGATCGACCGCGACCGGGGGCTCTCCGTGATCCGGGTGGCGGATCCGCTTCACCCGGAACAGGTGGCGTCGTTCGTGACGCCGGCCCATGGGCTTGGGCTCACGATCGAAAACGGCCTCGTGCTGCTCGCCGATTATGCCTCCCTCTTTCTCGTCTCCGCGAAGTGATCCCCGGGGAGCATTTCCGCAAAATATCTCTTCCGCGCTTCCCCGATCGTCGTCGGGGGGCCATGTCCGGGGAAAACCCGGGTCTCCTCCGGGAGGGTGAGGATCCGACGCTCCAGCGAGTTCCGAAGCTGCGCCGGTGATCCTCCCCACAGATCGCTGCGCCCGATACCGCCGGCAAAGAGCGTATCTCCGGAGAAGAGGAGGGGCCCTTCGGCGAAGAGATGAAACGAGACGCTCCCCGGCGTGTGCCCCGGCGTGTGCAGCACCTCGGCCGCATGCCGGCCGAAGGGGATCCGATCCCCCTCCGCGATGAAGCGCTCCACCGCCGGTGGCGGAGGCTCCAGCATCCCGAAGAGCGCGGCCTGGAGCGGCAGGTGGTTGAAGAGCCACACGTCTCCCTCATGGAGCATGATCTCCCCCCCCACCCCTTCCTTCACCGCGCGCGTGGCCCCGATATGGTCGAGATGCGCATGGGTGTGCAGGAGCGCCCGTACCCTCAGATCGTAGTGTCGGACGATCTCGAGGATCTTCTCCCCTTCCCCTCCCGGATCGATGATGACCGC
>CAZTSL010000068.1:23435-26096 GCA_964616915.1 uncultured bacterium | reverse complement strand
CCCTGGCCGCCGGTATCGAGGAAGGGGTGGCCTTTCTCGGCGCCGGGGCCTATCCCCACCACATCCCCAGCGCGATCCCCGCCCTCGTGGGCCGCTCCGAGTTCTACACCGCCTACACCCCCTATCAGCCGGAGATCAGCCAGGGAACGCTGCAAGCGATCTTCGAGTTCCAGACGATGATCTGCCAGCTCACCGGAATGGAGGTCGCCAACGCCTCCCTCTACGACGGCGCGAGCAGCGTGGCCGAGGGGTGCCTGATGGCGCAACGGGTCACCCGAAGGAAGCGGATTCTCCTCTCCCAGGGTCTCCACCCCGAATACCGGCAGGTCGTGCGAACCTACACGGGCCGATCCGGCATGACGATCGAGGAGATCCCCCTCACGCCGGAGGGGAGGACGGATCTCGATGCGCTCGCTACGGCGCTTCACCGCGGTGACGGTGGAGACGTGGCCTGCGTGGTGATCCAGAATCCGAACTTCTTCGGCATCGTCGAGACGATCGAGCCGGCGGCGCAGAGCGCCCATGAAGCCGGCGCCCTCATGATCGCCACCTTCACGGAGGCGCTCTCCCTTGCGCTCCTCGAGGCGCCGGGAAAGGGGGGGGCGGACATCGTGGCCGGCGAGGGACAATCCTTCGGCATCCCGCTCAGCTTCGGCGGTCCCTATCTCGGCCTCTTTGCCGCGCGGGAGGCGTTCGTGCGGAAGATGCCGGGCCGGATCGTGGGACAGACCGTCGATCACGCCAACCAGCGGCGCGGATTCGTGCTGACGCTTGCCACCCGGGAACAGCACATCCGCCGGGAACGGGCGACCTCGAACATCTGCACGAACCAGGGCCTCTGCGCGCTGACGGCGAGCATCTATCTCGCCCTTCTCGGGCGAAGTGGCCTTCGAAGACTCGCGGAGACGAACCTCTCCCTGGCGACCTACGCCAAAGAGCGGATCACCGCGCTTCCCCGCTTCTCCCTTCCCTACGCCGCGCCCACCTTCAACGAGTTCGTCGTGCGCTACGACGGAGACCTCGGGGCGCTGCTCGGCCGGTTGCACCGCAGGAAGATCTTTCCGGGGGTTCCCCTCTCCCGATTCGGCGGGGATGACCGCGATCTGCTCGTCTGTGTCACCGAGGTGCATCGCAAGAGGGACATCGATGCACTCGTTTCCATGTTGGGAGGAGAAGCGTGAAGAACGAAAGGAGCACGCGTGGAACCTTTCCTGGAGTTTCGGGGCTCGTGCTCGAGGAGCCGCTCCTCTTCGAGAAGAGCGCGCCGGGGCGCACGGGCTTCTCCCTTCCTCGCTGCGAGGTGCCGGAGGTTCCTCCGGAATCGGTCATTCCCGCCGAACTCCTCCGCGAGGATATCCCGGGGATGCCCGAACTCTACGAGGTGGAGGTCGTGCGGCACTACACCCGCCTCTCGCAGTGGAACTATGGGGTCGATTCCGGTTTCTACCCGCTCGGTTCCTGCACGATGAAGTACAACCCGAAGATCAACGAGGTGGCCGCCGCGCTCCCCGGATTCTCCCAGGCGCACCCCTACCTTCCGGAGGAAACGGTCCAGGGACTCCTCCAGCTCATGTACGAACTCGAGGAGGCGCTTGCGCGGATCACCGGCCTCGATGCCGTCTCCCTCCACCCTGCCGCCGGCGCCCATGGCGAGTTCACCGGCCTGCGGATGATCCGTGCCTATCACGAGGAAAAGGGCAATCCCCGCAAGAAGGTGATCATCCCCGACTCCGCGCACGGAACGAATCCGGCCAGCGCCACGCTCAGCGGCTACGAGGTCGTCGTCGCTCCCTCCGGCAAGGGGGGGATCCTCGAACCGGAGACGATCGAACGTCTCATGGACGAAGAGGTCGCCGCCTTCATGGTCACGAACCCCAACACGCTCGGCCTCTTCGAAACCCATATCGTCGAGATCGCGGAAATCGTCCATGCTCGTGGGGGACTCGTCTACTGCGACGGTGCGAACATGAACGCCATGCTCGGTGTGCTCAAACCGGGGAAGATGGGGGTCGATGTCCTCCATCTCAACCTGCACAAGACCTTCACGACGCCCCATGGCGGAGGAGGGCCGGGCGCCGGCCCCGTCGCGGTCCGAAAATGCCTCGAACCCTTCCTCCCCCTCCCCCGGATCGTCCGCAAGGAGGGGCGTTTCCATCTCGATGACGACCACCCCGATTCGATCGGAAAACTGCGCGCCTTCTACGGCAACTTCGGCATCCTCGTGCGCGCCTACACCTACATCCGGGAGATGGGCGCCGAAAATCTCGCTCGGGTCGCACAGATGGCCGTCCTCAACGCGAACTACCTCCTGGCGCATCTCGAGAAGCATTATCACGTCCCCTACCCCGGCCGTTGTATGCACGAATGCGTGCTCGACGACCACCGGCAGCAGCGCTTCGGCGTCACGACACTCGACATCGCCAAGCGCCTGATCGATCTCGGTTTCCACCCTCCCACGATCTACTTCCCCCTGATCGTCCATGGCGCGCTCATGATCGAACCGACGGAGACGGAGAGCAAGGAGACCCTCGACCTCTTCATCGCCGCCATGGAGGAGATCGCGCGGGAAGCCAAGGAGGATCCCAAAGCCCTCAAAGAGGCGCCGATCAAGACCCGGATCGGACGTCTCGACGAGGCTCGTGCCGCTCGCCATCCCATCCT
>CAZTSL010000068.1:0-23335 GCA_964616915.1 uncultured bacterium | reverse complement strand
ACGCAGAGCGGGCCTCCGATCCAAAGACGCTCCGTTGGCGCCAGGCAAAGGCATGGGATCCCGATTTCGGATCGGAACAGGGGGAAACGAACCGAAATGGTGGGGTAAGGGCACTATTCTATTTCAGGCCGGCTCTGGACCGGTCGCATGGGATCTTTCTCTTTTCATTCGTGGAAGCCGGAGAAACCGAGGAGGGGCCAAGCGCTTCAGGGGAGGTTGCGACGATGGCGAATCTCACGAGGGGAAAATCGTTCGGGCGAAAGGGGTATGCTGTGTGCGCGGCGCTCGTGATGCTTCTCTGGCCATTCCCCCTGCCATGCACGGCCGGCACTTCGGGGGGACCGCAGCGCGGCGCCTCACTCCGTATCGAGAAACTCCGTCTGGGTCGGGGGGTGAAGGATCGTGAACTCTGGGGAGAGGATCGGCGTTTTTCCCGCTACGAGCGCGTCTACCTCTGGGTACACGTCGTGGGAGGGCCATCGGCGCCGATCGAGGCGGTCTGGCAACACGAAGGGGTGGAGGTCTATACGCACCACCTACCGATCGATGGCCCCTCGTGGCGGACATGGGCGTACAAGACGGTCGATCTTCCCGGTGAATGGATCGTCACCCTCCTGGCGCCCGGAGGAGTGATCCTCGGGGAAGGGCGTTTCCTCGTCACCGAGACCCCGCAACCGGCAAGCTGGCAGGGACGCTACCTCTTCGTCGAAGACAGCCCGAATGGCGACGACTTCGGGGTTCACGTCTTCCACCGGTTGCGGATCTTCCAGAAGGGGGGGAAGTGGTGGGCGATCCTTCAGCGGCGGGGCGTCTCGTTCCACGAGAGCTTCCGGTGCAGCATCGGTATGGAAGGGAACCGGATCGATCTCTACCTCGACGAGACCCTGATCGGGGCGGATCGGTGGAAGAGAGGGACCCATCTCCTTTCCCTCTCGCGCCGCGTCACCCCGCGAGGCGTGGCACTGCACACGATCTGGCGGGCCTACCGGCCCCATCTCTCTTCCCCATCGGAAGCGGGGTTCGCCCCCCTCTCCGAACGGATGTCATCCCTGTTCGGAGAATGAACGGCGGTGGACGATCTTGAAGGGGCTCTCCACCTGGACCATCTTTCGGGAGGCGTTGCGCTGGAAAGAGATCTCGATGTCCTCTTCGTGGACGTCGAAGTATTTCGCCAGGACCGCACCGATTTCCCGTTTGAGGCTGGCCACGGTCTCCTGCCGGATACCGATGCGGTCGTAGGTCAAGACGACTTCGAGCCTGGCCTTGAGGGCGTCCTTGCTCGCTTCCTCTTCTCGCCCTCCGAACCATCGGTTCACCCGTTTCAGATTTGAAAAGACGCTCATGATTCCTCCGGCACTTCGCGCTTCGTGCATGACGTTGGATCTCCTGCCGCGATCTCAGCGGTGCGCAAGGGCGCTGTTCTTCCCAGAGGCAAAGCTGAAGATTTTTCGGAGAAAGCTGCCGTTTCCGGTAAAATCGGGGAGGGGCAGATCGGGTTCGGTCGTCAGGCGCCGCGCGATGCGCAGGTAGGCCTGTCCCGCCTTGGAGACGCGGTTCATCACCGCGGGGATCCCCCGGTTCGTGGAGGCGATGACATGTTCGTCCTCCGGCACGATCCCCACGACCTCGAGGGCGAGGATGTCCATCACGTCGTTCTGATCGAGCATATCCTTGCGGCGGACGAGTTGGGGGTCGAGACGGTTGACGATGATCTGCATCTGGACCCCTTCGGCGGAGAGGAGCCCGATGACGCGGTCCGCATCCCGGATCGAGGAGACCTCGGGAACGACGACGATGAGCGCGTGGTCCGCACCCGCGATCGCATTGCGGAACCCCTGCTCGATCCCTGCCGGGCAGTCGATGAGGACGTAGTCGAAGCGTTCCTTGAGTTCCTCACAGATCTCCTTCATCTGGTCGGGGGAGACGGCGTTCTTGTCATCGACCTGGGAGGAGGGGAGGAGATAGAGGTTCGCGTTGCGTTTGTCCCGGATCAGGGCCTGGTCGAGCCGGCAGTTCTTCTGCACGGCATCGACGAGGTGATAGACGATGCGGTTCTCCAGACCGAGCACGACATCGAGGTTGCGCAGGCCGATGTCGGCATCGAGAAGGGCGACTTTGTGGCCGTTCTGCGCCAGCGCGGTGCCGAGATTGGCTGTGGTCAGGGTCTTTCCGACTCCGCCCTTCCCCGATGTGACGACGATGACTGAACCTGACATGGATCCGTTCTCCTCATGGTAAGAGTGCTGGACATTCAAGCCTTGAATCGGCTTCCCTTGTAAGTCTCCACGACGATCTGTCCTTCCTTGATCCGGGCGATCTCCGGGAGCAATGGACCGGTGGCGGCCGGGGCCCGCGTGATCAGGTGGGCGATGCGCAGTTGGGTGGGCTGAAGGTGGAGGGCGAAGACACAGGCGTCGGTCTGGTCGGGGACGCCGGCATGCGCGATGCCGCGCAGCGCGCCGAGCACGATGATGTCCCGTTTGGCGAAGACCTCCGCGCCAGGGTTGACGTCACCGAGGATCACGATGCTCTCCTCCGAGGTCTCCCGCTGCCCCGAGCGCAGCATCCCCCGTACGATCCGGGCCGTGGCGCCCGGCCAGTAGGGCTCCGAGATCTGAGAGGAAGGCCCCTCCTCCGAAGGAGCCGCCTCCTCCTCCTCCCTTCCCGTTGGTAGCGGCGTGGCCGGCGTCACCGGCCGTTCGACGACAGGCATCGGGGCCGCGGCAAAGGGAGAGGTTGGATAGCGCATACATGCATGCTGCTGGGCCCACGTCATCGTATTCGGGTGTGCGATGTCCCAGAAGACCGGGGTCTCTGGGAATCTCTCCCCGATCATCGTCTGGAGTGTGAGGAGTTCCACTTCCGAAAGATCGCGTTGCCCGATGTTGACCACGATGGCCGCGTCGTGGACGAGGGCATCGATCCGGACGAGGCACGCCGAGAGGTGATCGAGCAGCGCATCGAAGGGAGCGGTCTCGGAGAAGAGGAGATGCAATTCCTTGCGTTTGCCCCGCCTCAGCCCCTTGAGTGTGACGGGTTCTTCCATGATACGGTCGGTCATCCTTGTCGTCCTCCGCTACATCTTCAGCATGAAGAGGACCACGCCCCCCATGACGAGTCCCGAGATGAGCAGTCCGAGCACGAAGCCGGTCCACCCCCAGCGTGCATTCGAGGCCTTGCGCCGGGCGGCGGCCTCGGGGAGGGAGAGGAGGCTCGAAGCGAGCGTTTCGAGCCGGTCGGCGAGCTGGAGGAGATCTCCCCCTTCGATCGTGGGGCCCTTGCGTTTGATCTCGGCGACCACCGCCTCGATCTCGCCAAGGAGCGCCGCCGCATCGGGAGGAGGGGTCCGGGCCGGTGGCTTCTTGGCTCCTCCCTTCCCCTGGGCCTGCCCCTTGCGCGCCTTCCGTTTCGTCTTCCGGGGGAGGAGCGCCTCGAGTTCCGCGACCCGTTCGATGACATCGAGGAAGCCGAAGTAGCTTCCGCTCTCGAGGGCCTCTTCGGCGAGGGCCAGGGCCTTCTTCGCACGTACTCCCGCCAGGTCGTTTCGCGTCAGCTCAGCGTGGTGGGCCCGCGCGAAGGCGATCTTCTCCGTAGCCTTCTCGCGCGCCTTGCGATGGATCTCGCCGAGCATCTCCTCCACGATGGGCCGCACCGGTGCCAGATCGCGGCTGAACTTGATCTTGAGGAAGAACTTGCGATCCTTCTCCACCAGGTCGCGCAGGATACCGAGTATGTCGTCTGCGCTGAGGGAAGTGGCGAAATTCGCGGCACTCCGATAGACGTTGGCCTGGCTGGCCGCATGACAGCAGACGAACTGGAAGGCCGCATCGTGGTTCTCCGGCTGCTCTCGCGTCACCTCCTGGAGGAGGCGGATCGCTTCCGTGATCTCCCCCCTACAGAAGTGGGTTCGGGCTTCGATCAGGCGGTAGAGTGCAGTCGGATCCCCGCCACACTGTCGTGCGGCCTCGAAACACTGGGCCGCCACGTCGAGACGGTCGTGACGGAGGTAGACCAGCCCCATCGCCCCGTAGATCCGGGCCTCCTCCGGCATGAGGCGCTGTGCCTGGTTGAACGCCTTGATCGCCTCCTTGTCGGCCCGCTCGAAGTAGTGGGAGAGCCCCTCCCGGAAGTATTCCACCGATCGGGTCCGCACCTCTGCCTCGCTCATCGCCGCTGGACCGCCTGCTGCCGCAGCCGTCGAGATCGGCACCGCAACCGTGGCAAAGCGGGCGAGTTCTTCCGAGAGCCGGACGTAACTCTCCACGTGCGTCCAGGGGATCACCTGGATGAACTCCGAGGTGACCCGCATGATCCGCTCGGCCTCCTGCGGATCGTTGCACCGGTCCAGACGCGAGAGTTCCTCCTCCAGAACGAAGAATTCATCGAGCCGTTCCCGGGGGAGGTGGCCCAGATGGTTCACCACCTCATCGACGTTCGATCGTCCCCCTCCCGAAGGCGCCTCGATCGAGGAGAAACGCTCCAGACAACACGCACTCCCCGGATGCTCTCCGCTACAGTAGAAACATACGAGAGAATTCATGAGAACTTCGACCTGTTCCTGTTCGGGCTCTTGCGCGAGAGCGCAGGAACCGTGTGATCGACGAATGTGGGCCGAGTCGGGGAGGGCGTGTGTCTCAGGCGTGCCCCCCGTGGCGGAAATCGTTCCGACAGGGGATGAAACAGGACGCAGGTGCTCGTGTTGTCTTCGATGTGATGCGAAAAATCGATACGGATTCCGGCCTTCACCACAAAGGCGCACCAATCCATCGACGCGGACGACCCGGCTTGCCGGCCGTCCGTTCCCCTCCGCTTTATACCCAACCTCAAATATACCCCAGCCCCCCCCCGCTGTCAACCGGAATCTTGCCGCCTGAGCATCGCAGGGAGCCCGAAAGGAACGGAAAGGGACGATTCCGGGCGGTAGACCCCGGGATGAGGAGGCAGAAGGACGTTACAGCTCGAAATCGACGTGGTCGAAGAGTTCGTCGAGTTCTTCCTCCTCGAGCTGCGCAAGGGGGAAGTCCGAGGGGGTGAGTGCCCCCGCCTCCGGTGAGCGGCAGTGGGCGATGAGCGAGCGGAGCGCCTCCTGGAAGTGCCGGGAGAGACGCTCGATCGTCTCGCGGCGATGGTGCTTCGTGCTGAAGGTCCAGTGGACGGTGAGCCGATCCCCCTCGATGAACGTCGTCACCTCGATGAGATGCGCGCGGGCACGCTGCGCAGCGTGCCAGGGGCCACTCTCCTCCCCCGCGAACCGGACGTTGGGGGGCATCGCCGTGTCGATCCGTCCGAGATGGTTGAAGCCGACCTCCGGGGTGGGAAGGTCGGGAAAACGGCCGGCAAGGAAGCGGAGGATGCCGAAACCGATCCCCCGATGGGGCAGGGCACGCAACTGCTCCTTGATCCGCTTGAGATCCACGCCAGGATCGTCCTCCACCGACAGGAGGAGCGGAAAGATCGTGGTGAACCAGCCGACCGTGCGCGAGAGATCGACATCCTCGAAGAGGTCCTCCCGTCCATGTCCCTCGACATCGAGGAGGAGGGGTGTTGGGCCCCGCCAGCGGCGGAACGCCTGCGCCACGGCCGTCAGGAGCGCATCGTTGATCTGCGTGTTGTAGGCGGCCGGCACCTCGCGCAAGAGCGCTTCGGTCTCCGCGGCGTCGAGCTGGACGCTCACCTGCGCCTCGTCGGCGACGAGGTTCTCCCCCCCCTCGAAGTCCCGAGGCAGTGGCACGAAGTTCTCCGCGATCCTGTCGGCCTCACGCGCCCAGAAGGCGATCTCCGCCTCGCTCCGTGGTCCGGCGGCATAGGCTTCGAGACGCTCGGCCCATGTCCGGAAGGAGGTCGTCTTCGGGGGGAGGCGCACCGGTTTGCCGCGCACGATCTGCTCGTGGGCCAGGAGGAGGTCCTCCAGGAGGATCCGCCACGAGACCGCATCGATGGCGAGATGATGGATGACGATGAGGAGACGCCTGGGACGCCCCCCCCCCGGCTCGAAGAGATGCGCGCGAAGGAGCGGCCCCACCACCGGATCGAGTCGTTCCTGCGCCGCAGCCGCCCGCGCCTCGATCTCCCGCGACAAGAGATCGGCATCCTCGAATGCGCAGAGATCCTCGACGATAAAGGGAATCTCCCCGCCAGGCGGCTCGAAACGCTGGCGCCATCCCCCCGAGGCATCCTGGAAGAAACGGCTGCGCAACGCATCATGGTGCGCAACCACGGCGCAAAGCGCTTCCCGGAGGGAAGCCGCCTCGAACGGACCGCTCAGCTCGAGGAGCACGGCCTGGTTGAAGTGGTTGCGACCCGCGGCATCCTGGGCAAAGAACCAGTGCTGGATCGGGGTGAGCGGCGCCTCCCCCACCACCGGCCCCTGCTCCGCCGCCACGGCCCGCGCCGGCGTCGCCGCAACGGCGAGTTCCGCGATCGTCTGATGCTGGAAGATCTGGGTCGGCGTGAGCTGCAACCCCGCCTGCCGGGCGCGCGAGACGATCTGGATCGCAAGGATGGAGTCCCCACCGAGCCGGAAGAAGTTGTCGTAGATCCCCACGGAGGAGAGGTTGAGGACCTCCCCAAAGATCCGTGCAAGGATCTCCTCCCGTTCGGTTCGGGGGGCTACATGAGTTTCCGCGCGCTGCGTGTATTGCGGGGCGGGAAGGGCGGCACGGTCCACCTTCCCGTTCGGCGTGAGGGGGAGACGATCGAGGAAGAGGATCGCATGGGGGAGCATGTAGTCGGGAAGGAAACGTCCGAGATGCTCGAGAAGCGCCTCCTCGGTCACTTCGGCCTCCGGGCGGGGGACGACGTACGCGCAAAGGAGCTTCCCCCCCACCTCCCGGACGACCACGATCGATTCCTTCACCGCCGGATGGCGGGCCAGGACCGCCTCGATCTCGCCCAGTTCGATGCGGTATCCCCGGATCTTGACCTGCTCATCGATCCGGCCGAGGAAGGCGATGTTGCCGTCGGGGAGGTAACGGCCAAGGTCGCCGGTGCGGTAGAGGACCTCCCCCCCCCGCTCGCTGAAGGGGTTGGGGATGAAGCGCTCTGCCGTGAGATCGGGACGGTTGAGATATCCCCGGGCCAACCCGGCACCACCGATATAGAGTTCCCCCGGAACCCCGATCGGCACGAGATTGAGTTCCCCGTCGAGGAGATAGACCTGGGTGTTGGCGATCGGACGCCCGATCGGAGGCGGCGTGCTCTGCCCGGCGCCCTGAGGCGCCACGGGAACACATGTCGTGACGACCGTATTCTCCGTGGGACCATAGTGGTTGACGAGCTGAAAGGGGAGCGTGGACGCCGGCCGGCGCGTCAGCTTGTCCCCTCCGGTCAGCAATGCCTGGAGCGCGATCTCCTCAGGCCACTCCTCGTCGAGGAGTGCCTCGGCAAGGGGCGTGGGGAGGAAACAGATCGTGATCCCCATCTCCGCGAGCCACGCCCGGAGACGCTCCGGCGTAAGTCGCGTTTCCTCGTCCGGCATGTAGAGCGCAGCCCCTGCCGCCAGATAGGGCCAGATCTCCCAGACCGAGGCGTCGAAGGCACTCCCGGCCAGATGCGTCGCCCGATCCTTCGACCCCACCCCATAGGCCCGCTGGTGCCAGATCACGAGGTTGAGGAGGCTGGCATGGGCGACCTCGACGCCCTTGGGCACCCCCGTGGAACCGGAGGTGTAGATCACGTAGGCGAGATTCTCCGGGTAGACCCGCCCCTCTCCATTCGGATTCGTCCAGGGGGCCTGTTCGAGGCGTGTTCTGGCGGTATCGAGTGCAACGACCTCGGGCTCGAACGTCTCGAAACGAGGAAGGAACGCCGACTGCGTGAGCAACATCGGCGCCCCGGCATCCTCGAGCATGAAACGGATCCGGTCGTCGGGATAGACCGGATCGATCGGTAGATAGGCCCCCCCCGCCTTGAGGATCCCCAGCAGCGCCACGATCGTCTCGACCGAACGCGGCATACAGACCCCCACGACGACCTCGGCCCCCACACCGGAATCGATCAGCGTGTGCGCCAGGGCGTTGGCCCGCCGGTTGAGTTCGCCATAGGTGATCCGCGCTTCCCCGCAGACGACGGCGATGGCCTCCGGCGCCTCGGCAGCCCGCATCTCGAAGAGATGGTGGACGCAGAAGCCCGCAGGGAAGTCCTGCGCCGTCCGGTTCCAGTGGGAGAGAATGAGACGCTGCTCCGCCTCGGGAAGGATCGAAAGTTCGCGGACACGACGCGTGGGCGCTTCGAGCGCAGCGGCGACGAGCGTGAGGAAATGCTCCGCCATCCGCTCGATCGTGGCAGGCTCGAAGAGGTCGGCCTGATACTGGAGGCTGGCCGCAATCCTCTCCCCCACCTCGACGGCCATCAGGGTCAGCTCGAAGGGAGAGACGCGCTGCTCGATCGGGTAGGACGCGAGTTGGAGCCCCGCCATCTCGACGCAAGCCCCCGCCTCCCCCAGGACGAACTCGGAGAGTTCCACGAGCTTGTGCGGCTTTTCGAGCACGAAGACCGCCTGGAAGAGGGGGGAACGGCTCGGATCCCGCGGCACCCCGAGGCGATCGACGAGAAGTGGGAAGGGGAAGTCCTGATGCTCGAGCGCACCGAGCACCCGCTCCCGGTTCACGGCCAGAACCTCCTGGAAAGAGGGATTCGCCGAAAAATCTGCCTCGAGCGGCACCATGTTCACGAAGTAGCCCACGACCGACTCGAACTCCGGCCGGGTACGCCCCGCCGCAGGAGAACCGACGATCACCACGTCCTGCCGGCTGTAGCGGTGAAGGAGGATCTGGAAGAGGGAGAGGAGGACGGTATAGAGCGTCGTCCCCTCCCGCCGGGCAAGCTCACGCAGCCCCTCGGTGAGGTCGGCAGGAATCTCGAAACGATGCGACCCCCCACGGTAGCTCGAAACGGGTGGCCTGGGACGATCCGTGGGGAGATCGAGGAGGGGGATCTCGCCGGCGAGTGCCTCCCGCCAGTACTCCCAGAGCGCCCTCCCCCGTTCGGATCCGAGCATCTCCTCCTGCCACCGGATGAAGTCGTCGTAGGTGACGGAAGGATCGGAGAGACGTGGCGCCCGCCCCTCCCGTCGGGCGGAGAAGATCTCCCGGAGTTCGTCGAGCAGGACCACCAGCGACCAGAAGTCGATCGCGATGTGGTGGACGACGAAGAGAAGGATCGCCTCCCCCCTCCGCCGGTAGAGGTGAAGCCGAAGGATCGGCCCCTCGGCGAGGTCGAAGGGACGATGCGCCTGCGTGGAGAGTTCCCGGCCGAGCATCTCCTCGCTCCAGGCCGTGGCATCCACCTCGGTGAGATCGATCGACGTCTCTGGCCGAACCACCGCCCGGGGCCGCCCATCCGCTTCGGTCACGTAGCAGGTCCGGAGGATCGGATGACGTTCGAGCAGCACCTGGAAGGTGGCCCTCAGGATCTCCGTCTCGATCTCCGGACGAATCCGGAGCGCAAAGGGGACGTTGTAGGCCGCGCTCTCCGGGGCGAGCCGGGAGAGGAACCAGAGCGCCCGCTGGCCGTGGGAGAGCGCTCCTGCGGTCGGCGCCTCCCCGGTCTTTTTCTCCCCTTCGGCGGTCCCTTCCCCGAGTTCCTCTGCGAACGACGCGGCGATCTGGGTGATCGTCGGGCCGTCGAGGAAACGGATCACGGAGAGGCGAAGCCCGAGATCCCGCTCGATCCGGTTCTTGAGTTCGATCGCCATGATCGAGTCGAGCCCGAGCGTGTTGAGGGGACGGTCGGGGGCGATCCGTTCCTTCTCGATCCCCAGGACCGAGGCGATCTGTCCGGCGAGGTAGTCGGCCAGGCGCTCGGCCCGCCGCTCCAGGGGCTCGGCGAGGATGGCCGCACGAACCCCCGGATCTTCCACCTCCGCCTCGGGGAGGGGCGCCGTTTCTTCCCAGAGGTCGGCGAGGAGCGGGAAGAGCGTCATATCGCCGTAGAAACGGTGGAGCGAGGGCCAGTGGAAGGGGATCACCCCGATCAGCGGGATCTCCGTTGCCAGAAGGCGGGCGAGGGCCCGCATCCCCTGTTCTGGCGGAATGCTCCGGATCCCACGGAGCGACAGCCGCCCCCCCCGGTCGGGGCGGGCCGCAAGCCCGATCTCGGCAAAGGGCCCCCAGGCGATGCTGAGCGCGGGACGCCCCTCGGCGCGGCGCGAGGCCACGAGCGCGTCGGCAAAGGCGTTGGCGGCGGCATAGTTCCCCTGTCCCGCCGATCCGAGCATCCCGGCCGCGGAGGAAAAGATCACGAAGAAGTCGAGTTTCCGGAAGACCCGATGGAGGCACCACGCCCCCTCCCCCTTGGGGGTGAAGACCTCGGCGAAGGCCGCCGAATCGAGGCGATCGATGCTCCGGTCGGCCAGAACGCCGGCGGCATGGATCACACCGCCGATCGGCGGCCAATCGAGCGCTTCCAGTTTCGCCGGAATCCGTTCGAGGAAAGCCATGTCCGCCACGCTCCCGGCCAGGGGCAACACCGCGGCCCCCCGTGCCTCGAGGGCACGAACCTTCTCGACCCTCGGCCGCGCTGGATCATCGTGGGGGAGTGTGGCCCACCGCTCCCGGGGAGGCAGCGGGGTCCGGCCCAGCAGGACGAAGTGCCGGATCCCGAGGTCGAAGAGGCAATCCGCAGCAGCGGCCCCCAGATCACCGAGCCCTCCGGAGATGAGACAGGTGCCCGCTCTTTCGAAGTGGACCGGCATCCCGGAGAGGGGATGGGGATCCCGCACGAGACGGGAGACGAATCGAGTCCCGCCGCGCCAGGCGACCTCCTTCTCCCTGTCCGTGGCAAAGATCTCGCCGGCGAGAAGACGCGCGGCCTCCTCCGGCAACATTTCCGGATCGAGGTCGATCATTCCCCCCCAGGATTGCGGTTTCTCCTGGAGCGCGGTGCGGCCGAGCCCCCAGAAGAGCGCCTGGAGGGGTTGGGGTTTTTCCCCCGCAACCTGCTGGGCCGCCCGGGTGACGATCCGGTAGCTCCCCTGGGAGATCTTCTGGATGCGCAAGAGGATCGGCGAAAGGGCCGCACACGCCACCGAGGTGATCGCCCCAGAGAGATCCGCAGGGAGATCGAGCGGCGAGAGGTCGAGGAAGCGCGTGCCGGGGCGATCCCACCTCGCCACGATCCGGGCCAGGTCGTCTTCGTTTCCAGGAGCGATCTCGAAACGATCGTCGGCATGCGCCACGAAACGTTCTCCCGGCGTGATCCGGATCACCTCGCCGCCGGCAAGGGTGTGGGCGAGCGCTTCCCCCACGCCCCCCCGGTCGCAGAAGAGGACGAGGGGACCTTCCGCCTCGGCGGGAGGGGGAGACGTGCTCGGTCGCCATTCGATCCGATAGCCCCAGCGGCGGATGTCCTCGATCGAACTTCCCCCGATCCGCCGGAGGTGGAGGCCGCGAACCTCCGCCACCCCCACGCCGGCCGCATCATGGATCGAGAGATCGGCCACGATCTCGTCCTCATCGAAGCTGCGGAGTTCCACGTGGCTCCAGAGCGGCGGGAGGATCGGCTGGAAGGAACGGAAGCGTTCGATCTTCGCAGGGAGGAAGGGACCCGTCAGGTGTGCATCGCGGGGGAGTGCGGCGCCGATCGCCTGCCAGCACGCATCGAGGAGCGCCGGATCACAACGCATCCCGGCAGGGACGCGCTCATGCCGCGCTTCGATCCGGGCGAGCGCGCATCCCGTCCCGCACCGGAGTTCCTCGATGCCCTGGAAGGTGGGGCCATATTCGAGCCCCGCTTCGTGGAGGCGGCGGTAGAAGCGTTCCCGTTCGATCGTTTCGGGGAAACGGGTACGCGCCGTCTCGGGATCGAGGGGAGCGATCGCTTCCCCTGCCTCCCGTACGATCCGGGCCGTAACGTGGGTGGTTTCCCCCCCGCCTTCTTCCCCTGCGAGGGAACGGATGAGGAGCGTGGCGCAATCGGGCGCTTCTCCACGGATCTCCACGGTGAGGCGGACCTCTTCCCCCTCATGGAGCAGGAGGGGGGCCTCGAAGCGGAGTGCCTCGATGCGGCAGGTCTCCCCGAAGGTGTGGAGCGCCGCTGCGGTGGCGATCTCCACGAAGAGGGTCCCGGGGACGAGGATGCTCCCCTCGATTCGATGATCCGCGAGGAAGGGGAAGGCCTCGAGGGAAAGCGTCACCTCACTCCGAAAGGTCGCGACCCGCCCCAGCAGGGGGGGGAGGTGGACGGAATGCCCCACGGGCGTCGCCGGTACCTCGAGCCAGCACCGCTCCCGGTTCCAGGGATAGGGGGGGAGGGGAACCGCCCGCCCCTCGGGGAAGAGGGCGCTTCGATCGAGGAGGTCCGTCTCGACATGGATCGCTGCGGCCGAGGCCAGCAGCACGTCGCGCGCCGGCGTCTCCCGCTTGAGGGAAGGATGCACGCGCACCCGTCGGTCGATCTTCCGGGCGGTCTGCGCCACCGCCATCGTGAGGATGGGGTGAGGAGAGATCTCGATGAAGTGATCATGCCCCCCCTCGATCAATCGCTCGACGGCGGGGGAGAAGCGCACCGGCTCCCGGAGATTGCGCACCCAGTAGGCCGCACCGAAGTCGGCCCCGTCGTGGAAATCCCCGGTGACCGCCGAGCAGATCGGAACGACCCCCTTGCGGGGCCGCAGTCCGGAGAGCGCCTCGGCAAGGTGGGGGAGGAGGGGGTCCATCCGGGGGGTGTGGGAGGCGACATCGATCTTGACGAAACGAAAGAAGATCTCTTCCCTCTGGAGGCGCGTGCCAAGCGCTTCGAGGGCTTCGGGGGCGCCGGCGACCACGGTCGAATCGGGCGCATTGAGCGCGGCGATGGAGAGGGCATCCCCCCAGTCTTCGAGGAGCGCCGCCACCTCGGTGTGGGGCAGGCCCACGACGGCCATCCCTCCCCCCTGCCCCTCTGCGCGCAGGAGGCGGCTTCGCCGGCAGATCACGCGGGCTGCGTCGGTGAGGCTGAGGATCCCGGCCACGCAGGCGGCCGCGACCTCCCCCATGCTGTGCCCCACGACCGCGGCGGGTTCGATCCCCCAGGAGCGCCAGAGCGCGGCGAGGGCGACCTGGAAGCCGAAGAGGAGGGGTTGGATCACGTCGATCGTCTCGAGGGGGGGATCGTTTCGGGTGAGCACCGCCAGGGGGGAGAATCCCGCCTCATCGGAGATCGCCCGGTCGCAGGCGCGGAAGGTCTCGGAGAAGACCGGTTCGCGCTCGAGGAGGTCGCGCCCCATCCCCACCCACTGGGATCCCTGGCCGGGGAAGACGAAGACGACCCGCGGCTGGATCGCCGGCGTGCATCGCCCTTCGATCACGTTGCCGCATTCCTCCCCGGAGAGATGGCGCTCGATCGTCGAAGCGATCGCGGCTTTCGTCTTCCCGACGACCGCGACGCGGTAGGGGAGTTGCGCCCTGCGCCGTGCCGCGGTGTAGCAGATGTCGTGGAGGGCGGCGTCGCTCTCCCGAAGGAAGTCGCGAAACTGCGCCATGCGGCGGCGAAGGCTCGTTTCGTCCCGGGCGGAGAGGAAGAGGAGAGCGGCGTGCGCCTCGCCGGCGGCCTCGGGAAGGTCCCGCTCGGGACGTTGCGGTGGGGGGGCAAGGACGACGTGCGCGTTCGTGCCCCCGAACCCGAAGGAGCTGACCCCGGCAAGACGCCGTTCCCCCGGCCAGGGGGTGCATTCCCGCTGGACCTCGATCGGGAGTTTTTCGAAGGGGATGTGGGGGTTGGGCCTCTCGAAGTGGAGGCTGGCCGGCAGGGTCCGGTGCTGGATCGCCAACGCGGTCTTGATGAGCCCCGCCACCCCGGCAGCGGCTTCGAGGTGGCCGATATTCGTCTTGACGGAGCCGATCCGGCACCTGGAGGCGGGATCACGCCCCTCGGCGAGAACCTCTCCGAGGGCGGCGGCCTCGATCGGATCGCCAAGGAGGGTGCCGGTGCCGTGTGCCTCGACGTATTCGATCTCGGCGGGCGAGACGCCGGCACGGGCACAGGCGGTCCGCAGGACCTCGACCTGGGCCTGCCGGTTCGGGGCCATCAGTCCGTTGGATCGGCCATCCTGGTTGACCGCGCTGCCGAGGACGAGGGCATGGATCGGGTCGCCTTCTGCGAGGGCGCGCGAGAGGGGTTTGAGGACGACGATGCCGGCCCCCTCCCCCCGGACGTAGCCGTCGGCCCGCCGGTCGAACGCCTTGCAGCGGCCGTCGGCGGCCATGGCGCCCGCCTTGGCGAAGTTGATCGTGATCGCGGGGTTGAGGATGACGTTCACCCCCCCCGCGATCGCGACCTCACACTCCCCCTGCCGGATGCTCTGGCAGGCGAGGTGGAGCGCCACGAGGGAGGAGGAACAGGCGGTATCGACCGCCAGGCTCGGCCCCTGGAGGCCGAGGAAGTAGGAGAGACGGTTGGCGGCGATGCTGTGGGCGTTTCCGGTACCGGCGTAGGGATCGATCCGGGTGGGGTCGGCGAACTGGAGATGCGCGTAGTCGTTGCTGCTGATGCCGATGAAGACGCCGGTGAGCGTTCCGGCGAGGGTATGGGGGTCGATGCCGGCATCCTCGAGGGCCTCCCAGGCAACCTCGAGGAGGAGGCGCTGCTGGGGATCCATCCGTGCCGCTTCGCGGGGGGAGATCCCGAAGAAGTGGGGGTCGAAGCGGTCGATCCCCTCGACGAATCCCCCCCAGCGGGTGTTCATCTTCCCCGGCACCGAAGGATCCTCGTGATAGAAGCGCTCCACGTCGAAACGGTCGGGAGGGACCTCACAGATCGCGTCCCCCCCTTCGGTGAGGAGCCGCCAGAACGCCGCGACATCGGGGGCGCCGGGGAAACGGCACCCGATCCCGACGATGGCGAGGGGTTCGTTCCTCTCCCCCGCGGCGACGGTGGCGCGAAGGGCGGGTCGTGCCGTTTCCTCCCCGGCCAGGTGGCGGGAGAGGGCACGGATCGTGGGGTAGTCCCAGACGAGCGTGGGGGAGAGGGGTTTCCCGATCCACGCCTCGAGATCGGCGATGAGGGCCATGGCCTCTGCGGAATCGAGGCCGAAACGGATGAAGGGTTCCTCGATGTCGATCCGTTCGGGAGGGACATTCATCCGCCGGGAGATCTCGCGCACGAGCCATGCCTCGATGCGCACGGCCCCTTCCCCTGAGGGCGTGGCGGGGGTGGGGGTTTGGGGGGAGGCTACGGCTTCGTGGGCCGCTTCCTCCTCTTTCGAGGCATCGAGGGACCAGTGCGCCACGAGGTCGAGTTCCCCGGCCAGGTAGGCCGCCTTCGTGGGCTGACGCCGGATCTTGCCACTGGAGGTTCGCAGCAGCGTGCCGGGACGGATGAGGGCCACGGCATGGACCTGTACGCCGTGCCGCTCGGCGACCGTCCTTCGGATCGTCTCGATCACGGCCTCCGGATCGATCCGCTGGGGGCGGGTGACCTCCTGGACCACGACGAGGCGTTCCTCGTCCGCCACATCGATCGAGAAGACCGCGCCGGAATCGGGACGGAACGTCTTGGGATCGCTCTGGGTGACCGTCTGCTCGATGTCGTGGGGGTAGAGGTTGCGCCCCCGGATGATCATGAGGTCTTTGAGCCGGCCGGTGACGTAGAGTTCCCCCTGGTCGAGGAAGCCGAGATCACCGGTGCGCAGGAAGGGGCCGCGGCCATTGGCGAGATACGCCTCGAAGACCTCCTTCGTCGCCTCCGGGCGGTTCCAGTAGCCCTTGGCCACGCAGGGGCCGGCCACCCAGATCTCTCCGATCTCGCCGTCGGCGCAGGGGAGGAGGGAGGCGGGATCGACGATGAGCGTCTCCTGGATCGAAAGGGGCGTGCCACTCCCCACGAGCGCTCGTGCGCCGGGATGATCGGCGGGACGCGCCACCGCCCGGTTCCTGTCGAGGGCCTCCCGATCGAACGAGGCGATCACGGGGGGGCGGGCGACCTCCGTTCCCGAGACCATGAGCGTGGCTTCGGCAAGACCGTAGCAGGGGTAGAACGCTTCGGGATGGAAACCGTAAGGCTCGAAGGTCTCGAGGAAACGGCGGATCGTCTCCGCCCGGAGCGGTTCGGCACCACAGGCCGCCACCTTCCAGGAACTCAGATCGAGTCCCTCCCGCTGTTTCGGCGTGGTCCGTTCGATCAACTGCTCGTAGGCGAAGTTGGGTCCGCCGCTCACCGACACGCGGTACTTCGAGATCGCCTGGAGCCAGCGGATCGGTCGGAAGAGGAAGTCGATCGGCTGCATCCAGTAGCCACGCCCCTTCCCGTAGATCGTGATCAGGACGCCGCCGATGAGCCCCATGTCGTGGTAGGGGGGGAGCCAGCAGATCCCCCCTTCGTCGTCGGGATTCTCGCAGCGGCGGAAGCGGCGTTCGAGCACCTCGAGCTGGTAGACGAGGTTGCGGTGGGTGAGCATCGTCCCCTTGGGCTCGCCGGTGGAACCCGAGGTGTACTGCAAGACGGCCAGATCGTCCTCCGTGATCTTCGGTTCGACCCAGGCGGAGGCCAGGCGTTCCGAGACCGTGTCCGTGACGATCCACTGGAGGGGGGAAAGGACCGGATGGGTGGGGAGATCGAGTTGGGAGAGGATCGACCCCGTGGTGAGCGCGATGCGCGCCTTCGCGTCGAGGATGATCGACTCGACCCGCGTCAAGGTGCGGTCGAGCTGCGGCGGATAGGCGGGAACCGCGATCATCCCCGCGTAGAAACAGGCAAAGAGTCCGGCGATGTACTCGAGGCTCGGCTCGTAGAGGAGGAGGACGGGTTCCCCCCGCTTCCCCTGCTCCTCGAGGAGGAGCGCGATCGACCGGGCGCGGCGGTCGAGGTCGCCGAAGGTCATCCTTCCCCCCTCCCGCTCCCCCTGTTCGAGGAAGCAGAAGACCGGGAAATCGGGTTCGTTCTCGGCACGTTCGCGAAGGAGTCTTACCAGCGTGGAAGTCTTCACAGAAAAGTCAGGATGTTTCTCCATGAATCGGATTCTCCGGAGATTCCAGACGTGAGATGTTTCTCCCTCCTTCCAAACGAACCATAATGATGGATGGGTCGTGCGATGTGTGGGTCTCCCGCTCGGGAGTACGCAGACGGATCCCGCGACCTCGCGGGACGATCCCATTTTCCGTCGATCGAATCATTTCCAGGACGGGTTTCTCCGCCGATCGGCTCGGGGGATCTCCATCGTCTGGAAGAATGCAGATGGATGGCGGTGATCCGAAACGATCCCGAACGACCTGTGACCCGATGGCACCCCCGATCGGCAAACGGCCGATCGTTCGGGAAATCTTCGGCTCCAGGGGGATCCTTGCGCTCCAGGCGCGCCGGGATCGCGACCGGGATCTAGTGTACCATGGGATATCATCGTGTCAAGGAAGAGGACGCAGGGCAATCGCATCAAAAATCCCCATGATTCGCGGAATCCGCATGGCATCGGAGCATCCGGCGCAAAAGGGTCGGAACGCATCTCTCGACCGGGCGGCGTGGAGACCGACGTCTCTCATGATGAGAAGGCCTTCGATCTCAAGATCTACGGGATCGCAGATCCTACCGGGAAATGCGATGCGATCGCCCAGTTCCCTACCGGACGCTTCCCTTGAATTCCGGTGGAATTTGTGCGATCTTCAGGGGGGGATGGGTCGTGTCGTTCACGTTTCGTCGAGGGATCGTTGCATGGAAGATTTGCGTCGAGGGATCGTTGCATGGAAGATTTGAAGAGCTACCGGGGCACGCGGATCGTGGTGGCGATGAGTGGCGGGGTCGATTCCTCGGTGACCGCCGCGCTCCTGGCCGAAGCGGGGGCCGAGGTGATCGGGATGACGATGCGGGTCTTCGACTACACGGAGACGAGCCGCTCGGGAAGCTGCTGCTCCCCCGATGACGTCTATGACGCCCGTCGCGTGGCGGACCACCTTGGAATCCCCTTCTATCTCCTCAACTTCGAGGAGCGCTTCCGGCGAGCCGTGATCGATGAGTTCGTGGCCGAGTACCGTCGGGGGCGTACCCCGAATCCCTGCATCCGGTGTAACGAGCACGTCAAGTTCGCAACCTTTCTCGAGCGGGCCCGTGCCCTGGGTGCGGCATTCATCGCCACGGGGCACTATGCCCGGATCCGACGCAACCCCCGAACCGGCCGTTTCGAGTTGCTTCGGGGATGCGACCGGGCCAAGGACCAGTCCTACTTCCTCTTCCCGATGAAGCAGGCGCAGCTTGCGCGAACGCTCTTTCCCGTCGGCGGACTCGACAAGGAAGGGGTTCGCGCCCATGCCGAGCGGCTCGGCCTCCCCGTGGCGCGGAAGGCCGACAGCCAGGAGATCTGTTTCATCCCCGACCACGATGTGCGCGGCTTCCTCGAAAAGCGGATCGGCGCAGCGCACGCAGGGGAGGGTGAGATCATCGATTGGGCCTCCGGGAGGGTCGTGGGGCGCCACAAGGGGCTCCACGGATACACGATCGGCCAGCGCCGTGGACTGGGGATCTCCGCGGCGACCCCCCGTTACGTCGTCTCGATCGATCCCGCGAGGAACCGTCTCTTCGTCGGGGAGAAGGAAGCGCTCCGGGCGGCGGGTGCGCTGGTGAGGCAGGTGAACTGGATCGCGCGCACGGCACCCGAGACCCCCATCGAAGCGCAGGTCAAGATCCGCCATGCCCACGAGCCTGCTCCCGCCCTCCTCTACCCCGATCGGAAGGGGGGGGTCGAGGTCTACTTTCACGAACCCCAGTTCGCCGTCACACCCGGGCAAGCCGCGGTCTTCTACGACGGGGCCGTCGTCCTCGGGGGGGGATGGATCGAAACCTCGATCGCGCTTCCCCGGATGGCAATCTCCCCGCGAGAGCGGACGGGATGAGGGGGGCGTACCGCGTCGAGAAGCGCCTTGCTTCCCCAAAGCCCTTTCTGCTATGATGGCGCTCCCCTTGCCAAGCGCGGTCCCGTACCGCAGGGCATGGGAGCGGAGAGCGGCGCTTGCTGGGCTTTCGTCGAGCCGGCTGACCGCCGGGATTGCCATCCCTTCTTTTTTTCCAAGGAGCCACGAATGTCTCGAGAACTCATCGATCGGATCGCGGACCGTTCCGCCACCGTCGGAATCATTGGACTTGGATACGTGGGGCTTCCACTCGCGATCGAGTTTTGCCGTGCAGGTTTCTCCGTAACCGGCATCGATGTCGATCCGGCGAAGGTCCGGCAATTGAACGACGGCGTCTCCTATGTCGAGGACATCCCGAATGCCGTGTTGCAGGAGGCGCTGGAGCGAGGGTTCCGGGCGACGACGGACTACGGCATGCTCGCCGGGATCGATTGCGTCAGCATCTGTGTGCCGACGCCGCTCAACAAGACGAAGGATCCCGACATGTCCTACATCCTCTCCGCGATCGACGAGATCGGGAAGCGCTTCCATCGGGGGCAGTTGATCGTGCTCGAATCCACGACCTATCCGGGGACGACCGACGAGGTGATCCTTCCGCGGCTGGAGGAAACGGGGCTGCATGTCGGCGAGGATTTCTACCTCGCCTTCTCTCCGGAACGGATCGATCCGGGGAACAAGGTCTTCACGACGCGCAATACGCCCAAGATCATCGGGGGGGTCACGCCCGCATGTACCGCCGTGGCCCAGGCGCTCTACGGCACCGCCATCGAGCGGGTCGTTCCGGTCTCCTCCACCCGCGCGGCCGAGATGGTCAAACTCCTCGAGAACACCTTCCGGGCGGTGAACATCGCGCTGGCCAACGAGGTGGCGATCATGTCGGACAAGCTCAAGATCGACGTCTGGGAGGTGATCGAGGCGGCGGCCACGAAGCCGTTCGGGTTCATGCCCTTCTACCCCGGCCCGGGACTGGGGGGGCATTGCATCCCGATCGATCCCCACTACCTCTCCTGGAAGCTCAAGACGCTCAACTACAACGCCCGCTTCATCGAGCTGGCCAGCGACATCAACGCGAAGATGCCCGAGTATGTCGTGCGGCGGGCCACGGCGATCCTCAACGACCTCCAGAAGAGCGTCAACGGTTCGCGGATCTTGATCCTGGGGGCGTCGTACAAACGGGATGTGGGGGACCTGCGGGAATCCCCCGCGCTCGAGGTGATGAGCCTCCTTCTGGAGGGGAAGGCGATCCTCTCCTACCACGATCCCTTCATCCCGGAGATTCGTCTCGGGGAACGGACGCTGCGCTGCGTCGAACTCTCTGCCGAAACGCTCTCCGCCCAGGATCTCGTCATCGTGGTGACCGACCACGCCCACTACGACATGAAATGGGTCGCCGAGCACGCCACGCAGATCCTCGATACCCGCAACGCGACGCGCAACGTCGCCACGCCCAAAGCCACGATCACGCGCCTCTGAGCGTCTCCACGGGGCGTATTCCGTTGCCGCAGGTGCGCTTGCGATGTTTGCACTCCGGCCGTCGCTCTGGTAGAATCGACGTACGATGAGTGCATTGCAAGGGGAAGTCGTCGAGCGGGTATGTGGCCATTTCCGGTTGGGTGAGGTGACGGCGGTCACGCGCAACCGCGTGGGCCTGATCCATGCGACCTTCGAGGTGGAAGCCGGGGGGGAAGCGTGGATCGTACAGCGGATCCATCCCGTCTTCGGCGAGGCGGAGATGGAGAACGTCGCCATGGCCACCCGTTTCCTTCGGGAGCATGGGGTTCCGGCCCCGGAGGTCGTGCCGGCGCCCGATGGCAAGCCCTTCTACCGGGAACCGTCGGGGCTCTGGCGGGTGACGAAGCGGCTCCCGGGGCGATCCTTCCCCACGGTCCCCTCGGCGGGGATCGCCGAGGCCGCGGGCGCGATGCTCGGCCGCTTCCACCGCGTGATGGCCCGTTTTCCCCAAAACCTTCGCCCGGGAAAACGGCGATTGCACGACACCGCCGCGATCGTGGCCGAGGCGCGCGAGGTCTTCGAACGTTACCGGGAAACCCCGAAATTCCCCCCGGTGGCCGATCTCGTCGCCACGCTCCCCGACCGGATCGAACGCCTCCTCCTGCCCGGCGGCTTCTCCGTGCAGATCGTCCATGGCGATCCCAAGATCTCGAACTTCCTCTTCGAGGAGGAGGAGGTGACTGGACTCCTCGATCTCGATGCGATATCGACGCATACGCTTCTCGTCGATCTCGGTGATGCCCTTCGTTCCTGGTGCGGCACCCACGAGGACGATCCCCGGAACCGTTTCGATCCGGGGTTGGCCGATGCGGCCCTTCGGGGGTGGCGTGCCACCGCCCTTCCCCTCCCACCCGAAGAGCAGAGGGCGATCGGCCGGGCCACCCGTCTGATCACCCTCGAACTTGCGGTCCGCTTCCTGCGCGACTATTTCGAGGAGCGCTACTTCGCATGGGACCCGGCGCGTTATCCCGATGCCGCGGCGCATCATCTGGCCCGGGCGCGCAGCATGGTCCATCTTGCCGATTCGATTCCCGACGATCTGTAGCCGGGATCGAGCATCAGGCGGCTTTGCGGCAGCATTCCCAGGGGGAACACGCACGATTCATGAACCGTAACGCCGGCGTTCGTCTGCAAGGCGCCGATATCGATGCGAAAGGGAGAACGATGAGACGGATGATTCTCTTCGGTTGCGTGCTGAGTCTGGTCGTGGCGGCGGGGGCGGCTGCCTCGGAGCGGGTCGTCTGGCGCACCCTCGACCGGGAGCGGGTCCGGGGAGAGACGCTGGAGGCCAAGGCCCGTGGCTATCTCCTTCGCCGAAAGGGACGCATCGGACTGGAACGTCCGGAAGATCTCGTCCTGCTCAAGCGCTCCATGGGGCTCTCCGGCGTTCATCTCCGTTTCCGGCAGCATTACCGTGGGATTCCGGTCGAGGGATCGTGGGTGGGGGTTCATCTCGACCGGCGTGGCGCGGTGATCCAGGCCGAGAGCTTCCTCTACCGCGGGATCGAAGCGCCCCTCACCCCGCGCGTGTCGCAGCGGCGGGCAATGGCGATCGCAGAGCGGTTCCTCGGGATCGAGCTGAGGCGGCCCGAGGCGAAGGGATCGGTCCGCCTCGTGATCGTGCCGGGGATCGAGGATCACCTGGCCTGGCGCGTCTCGATTCCGGCGCTCGATCCCCTGGGAGACTGGATCGTCTACGTCGATGCCCGCGATGCCACGATCCTCGACCACGAAAACCTTCTCGTCACGGCCCAGGGGTATGGCTTCGTCTTCAACGAGAATCCCGTGGCCTCCTCGGGGGGGGAGATCTATCCGGACGACAACGACAGCCGTCTTTCGGTCCCCTTTCGCGAGTATTTCCTCGTGACACTCCTTGGTCTGGACGGCTCGGGCTATCTGCGGGGAGAATATGTCGATACCGTGACGCCGAACAACGCCACCCCCGACATCTTCTCGCCATTGAACATCTTCCCCTTCACCCGCGGGAATTTCGCCTTCGAGGATGTGATGGCCTACTATCACATCGACACGATCCAGCGTTACATCCAGTCCCTCGGTTTCCTCGACATTCGGAATCGTCCCACGAAGGTGAATACGCACATCCGGGTGATCAACAACGCCTTCTACTCGCCGGAGAACGACGCGCTCGGCTTCGGGATGCGGGGGATCGACTTCGCCGAGGATGGCGATGTGATCCTTCACGAGTATGGCCACGCGATCCAGAACGATCAGGTGCCCGGCTGGGGGAAACTCCCCGAGGGGGGCGCGATGGGGGAAGGGTTCGGGGATTTCCTGGGGTGTGCCTTCTTCGACAACCCTTACGAGGGGGAATGGGTGGCCAGTGATTTCTCGAACTACAACCAGACCCGTCCCCCCTACTTCCGCAACCTCGAGAACGACAAGACGACCGCGGACATGGTCTGCGAGGTCCACGACGATGGGGAGATCTGGTCCGGTGGGCTTTGGGAGATCCGCAAGGAACTCGGCACCGAACGCACCCTCTCCCTCGTGCTGGAAAGTCACTTCCTCCTCACGCCTCAGGCGAACTTCGCCGACGGTGTCACCGCGCTCGTTCAGACGGACGAACGGCTCTACGACGGCGCACACGTCTCCCTGATCGAGGGGGTCTTTGCGCAACGAGGGATCCCGGCCCCCGACCGGGACGCCGACAAGGTGAGTGACATCTGCGACAACTGCCCCGATACGGCGAACACCGACCAGCAAAACAGCGACTTCGACGGCTTCGGGGACGTCTGCGACAACTGCCCGACCGTGCCGAATGACGACCAGGGCGACCTCGATGCCGACGGACGGGGAGACGTCTGCGACAACTGCCCCGAGGTCGCCAATGCCGATCAGGCCGACCTCGACGAGGATGGATTCGGGGACGCCTGCGACAACTGCCCCGAGGTCGCCAATGCCGATCAGGCCGACCTCGACGAGGATGGGGTGGGGGACCTCTGCGATGCGGACCGCGATGGCGACGGCATCGACAACGACCTCGACAACTG
>CAZTSL010000067.1:0-26188 GCA_964616915.1 uncultured bacterium | reverse complement strand
CTTCCAGCCCAAGGACGAGAAGAACCAGGACTCCACGGAGTTGACCGGTGACATCAACTACCGCAAGATCGCGATCTACGGTTCCGACTCCGATCCACGGGCCTTCAACTTCGACGGGGAGTTCAACATCGCCAACCGGGGGATCATCGAGTTCATCGAGGTGCTCAAACTCGACGTCGCCTTCCTCTACGATCTCCTGGGCGCCTCCCAGGAACACGTCATCAAGCCGAAGAAGTTCGCCCAGACCTATATCGACGAGGTGATCATCGGCCACACGAACGAGGCGGAATACAAGAAACTCCTCAACAACGAGTACATGGAGGCGCTGCGCGACCGGACCGTCAAGATCGACATCCCCTACATCACGCGGGCGAGCGAAGAGGTGAAGATCTACATCAAGGACTTCAGCCCCGAACGGATCCGCGGCAAACACATCGCCCCCCATACGCTCGAAATCGCGGCGATGTGGGCGGTGCTCACCCGCCTCGAGGAACCGAAGAAGGCCAACCTCACCCTCCTGCAGAAGCTCAAGCTCTACGACGGCAAGACGCTGCCCGGCTACACGGAGGACAACATCAAGGAACTGCGCAAAGAGGCCCAGCGCGAGGCGCTCGAAGGGATCTCCCCCCGCTACATCCAGGACAAGATCTCCAACGCCCTCGTCTACGACCGGGAAGAGAACTGCATCAACCCCTTCATGGTCATGAACGAACTCGAAAGCGGCCTCAAACACCACTCCCTCATCTCCTCCGAAGAGCAGCGCAAACACTGGAAGGAACTGCTCAGCATCGTGAAGCAGGAATACGAGGACATCGTCAAGAACGAGGTCCAACGCGCGATCTCCGCGGACGAAGAGGCGATCGCGAAACTCTGCAGCAACTACATCGACAACGTCAAGGCCTACACGCAAAAAGAGAAGGTCCGCAACCGCTACACCGGCCAGTACGAGAACCCCGACGAGCGACTGATGCGCTCGATCGAGGAGAAGATCGACATCCCGGAGAGCCGCAAGGACGACTTCCGCCGCGAGATCATGAACTACATCGGCGCGCTGGCCATCGAGGGGAAACAGTTCAACTACTGGACGAACGAACGCCTCCACAAGGCCCTCGAACTCAAACTCTTCGAGGACCAGAAGGACACGATCAAACTCACCAGCCTCGTCTCCAAGGTCGTGGACAAGGATACGCAGGAGAAGATCGATGTCGTCAAGAGCCGCCTGATCCGGAGCTACGGCTACTGCGATGTCTGCGCGACCGATGTGCTCAACTTCGTCTCGAGTATCTTTGCCCGCGGGGACGCCCGCAACCGCTGAGGCCAGGCGGGAGCCCCGGCACCGGCAGCGGAACGCTCGTTCTTCGCCACGCCGATCATGCCTTGTCCCTCCCCCCCGCGCCGGGGAAAGAAGCGGGAGGCGTGGCACGAAGGAGCGCGCAGCCATCTCCGCAATGAGGTAACCGAATGGTTCTCAAGATCGAAAGCGATCACAACCGCTTCAAGCAGATCGTCAAAGGGAAGATCAAGCAGGATCTGCGCAAGTACATCACGAAGGGGGAACTGATCGGCAAGAAGGGCAAGGATATCGTCACGATCCCCCTGCCCCAGATCGAACTGCCCAAGTTCAAGTTCGGTCGCCAGAACGCCGGCGGCGTCGGGCAGGGGGAGGGAGAGGTCGGGCAGATCCTCGGGCCGGGCGACCCTCAGCAAGGCACGGGGGAAGCCGGCGACCAGCCGGGCGAACATACCCTCGAAGTCGATATCTCCCTCGACGAACTCGCCGAGATCCTCGGCGATGAACTCGAACTTCCCCGCATCGAGCCGAAGGGGAAGAAGACGATCACCACGGAGAAGGAACGCTACACCGGCATCCGACGCGTGGGCCCCGAATCGCTGCGCCACATCAAACGAACCTTCAAGGCCGCCCTGCGCCGCCAGATCATGATGGGCAACTACGACCCCGACCGCCCCGTCATCATCCCCCAGAAGGAGGACCTGCGCTACCGCTCCTGGAAGATCACCTCGATCCCGGAGAGCAACGCCGTCATCATCTATATGATGGACGTCAGCGGCTCGATGGGGGAGAAACAGAAGGAGATCGTGCGGATCGAATCGTTCTGGATCGATACCTGGCTCCGCTCCCAGTACGACGGCATCGAGGCGCGCTACATCATCCACGACGCCACCGCCCGCGAGGTCGATCAGGAGACCTTCTACCACACCCGGGAGAGCGGGGGCACGATCATCTCCTCCGCCTACAAGCTCTGCCGCAAGATCATCGAGGAGGAATACGACCCCTACGACTGGAACATCTACCTCTTCCACTTCTCCGACGGCGACAACTGGTCGAGCGAAGACTCCTTCGAATGCCTCGAGATCCTCGAAAAAGACCTGCTGCCCAAGGCCAACCTCTTCTGCTACGGCCAGGTCGAGAGCCAGTACGGCAGCGGTCAGTTCATCCACGAACTGCACGATTACTTCGCGAACGTCGATAACCTCGTCACCTCCAAGATCGAGGACAAGGACGAAATCTACGATTCGATCAAGGCATTTCTGGGCAAGGGGAACTAGATGAGCCTTCCGCCGGAACTCTCTGCGATTCGCGACGAAATCGAGGCGTACGCCCGCGACTACGGGCTCGACTTCTACCGGACGATCTTCGAGTTGTGCGACTGGAACGAGATCAACATGATCGCCAGCCGGGGTGGCTTTCCCACCCGCTACCCCCACTGGAGCTTCGGGATGGAGTACGAGAGCCTCTCCAAGGGGTACACCTACGGCCTCCAGAAGATCTACGAGATGGTGATCAACAACGATCCGACCTACGCCTACCTCCTCCATTCCAACAGCCTCGTGGCTCAGAAGATGGTGATGGCCCACGTCTTCGGCCATGCCGACTTCTTCAAGAACAACGACTGGTTCGCCCACACGAACCGCAAGATGATCGACGAGATGGCCAACCACGGCAGCCGGGTGCGCAAGTACATCGAACGCTACGGCCTCGAGGAAGTCGAGGCGTTTCTCGACATCTGCCTCTCCCTCGACAACCTCATCGACTACCATGCGCCCTTCATCAAGCGGCACGCCGATCCGGAGGAACTGGAGAAGGAAGCGGACGAGGTGCCCGTCGTTGCGCGCCTCGAGGCCAAGGACTACATGCGCCACTATATCAACCCCCCCCAGTACATCGAGGAACAGGAACGGAAACTCCGGGAGGAACGACAGAAGAAGAAGGAGAAGTTCCCCATCGAGCCGGAAAAGGACGTCCTCCTCTTCCTCCTCCACCACGCCCCCCTCGAAGCCTGGCAGCACGACATCCTCGGCATCGTCCGCGAGGAAGCCTACTACTTCGCCCCACAGGGACAGACCAAGATCATGAACGAAGGGTGGGCCTCCTACTGGCACTCGAAGATCATGACCGAAAAGGTCCTCGACGACTCCGAAGTGATCGACTACGCCGACATGAACGCAGGATTGCTGGCCACCGCACCGGGCCAGCTCAATCCCTACAAGCTCGGCGTCGAACTCTTCCGAGACATCGAGGATCGATGGAACAAGGGGAAGTTCGGGAAGGAATACGAAGCTTGCGACGACATGGTCGCCAAGAAGAACTGGAACAAGGAACTCGGCCTCGGCCGGGAGAAGATCTTCCAGGTCCGAAAACTCTACAACGACATCACCTTCATCGACACCTTCCTCACCCCGGAGTTCTGCGTGGAGCAGAAGCTCTTCACCTACGCCTACGACCGCAACCGGGGCGTCTATTACATCGAAGACCGGGAGTTCCGCAAGATCAAGGAGAAACTCCTCAACAGCCTCACGAACTTCGGCCAACCCCGCATCTACGTCGAGGACGCCAACTACGGCAACCGCGGGGAACTCTACCTCACACACCGTTTCGATGGGATCGAACTGCAGATCGACTATGCGCGTGATACCCTCGTCAACCTCTTCAAGATCTGGAAGCGTCCCGTCAACCTCCAGACCGTCGTGAACAACAAGGGTGTCCTCCTCTCCTTCAACGGGGAGAAGCATATCGAACGGACGATCCAGATCAAGGAATAATCCCCCTCCACCCCTCGGAGCAGAGGTCTCTTCATGGCAACCTTCGGAAACTACGCGTTGATTGCGGCCCTCGTCGTCAACCTCTATTGTGCCGTGGCATTCGTCACCGGCTTCCTCCTTCGCCGTCCCCGCCTCGTGGAGAGCGCGCAGGGGGGGATGCGGGCGATCTTTCTCCTGGTCACTGCGGCCTCCGCCGCCCTCGTCTACGCTCTGATGACGCACGACTTCCGGATCGAGTACGTGGCCGCCTATTCGAGCCGCGACATGCCGGCGCCCTATCTCTTCGCCGCCTGGTGGGGGGGGCAGAACGGATCGATGCTCTTCTGGGCGTGGATCCTGGGGCTCTATGCCCTCATCGTTTCTTTCTACCGGCGTCGTCACCCCGAACTGATCCCCTACGTCCTGATGGTGCTCAACTTCAACCTGACCCTCTTTCTCGGGTTGATGGCGAGCGCGAACAATCCCTTCCGTCTGCTTCCCTTCGTGCCGAACGACGGAAACGGGCTCAATCCCCTCTTGCAGAACCCCACGATGGTGATCCATCCGCCGATGCTCTACCTCGGCTACGTCGGCTTTGTCGTTCCCTTCGCCTTCTGCATGGCCGCGCTCCTTTCCGGGCGGCTGGGCGACGAGTGGATCAAAGCGACCCGGCGCTGGACGATCCTTTCGTGGTTCTTCCTCGGGGTGGGGATGCTCCTCGGGGGGCGATGGGCCTACGTGGAACTCGGCTGGGGGGGCTACTGGGCCTGGGACCCCGTCGAGAACGCCTCCTTCATGCCGTGGCTGACCGGCACCGCCTTCCTCCACTCCGTCATGATCCAGGAGAAGCGCAGGATGCTCAAGATCTGGAACGTGGTCTTGATCGTCCTCACCTTTGCGCTCTGCATCTTCGGGACCTTCCTCACCCGTTCCGGGGTCGTCTCCTCGGTGCATGCCTTCGCGCGCACGCACATCGGTCCCTATTTCCTCTTCTTCATCGCGATCTCGGTCCTCTTTGCCTTCTCGCTCCTCTTCTGGCGGAGGAAGGCGCTTCGCAGTGAGGCGCAGCTCGATTCGATCCTTTCGCGGGAGTCGGCATTTCTCCTCAACAACCTCGTGCTTCTCGGCGCCTGTTTCGCGGTTTTCTGGGGAACGATCTTCCCCGTGATCTCGGAGGCGGTGCGCGGGGTGAAGATCACGGTCGGCCCCCCCTTCTTCAACAAGGTGAACATCCCGATCGGGCTCTTCCTCCTCTTCCTCACCGGGGTCGGGCCGCTGATCGCCTGGCGTAAGGCCTCGCGGGCGAACCTGCGGCGCGCCTTTCTCGTCCCCATCCTCGTATCCCTGGCCACCCTCCCCCTCTTCCTCCTGGGGGGGATTCGCGATCCCTACGCCCTCATGACCTTCGTCCTCTCCGTTTTCGTGACGGTGACGATCGTGATGGAGTTCTACAAGGGGGTCCTGGCACGACGCAAGATGGTCGGGGAACCGTGGCTCGTGGCACTCCTGCACCTCGTGCGGCGCAACAAGCGACGCTACGGCGGCTACATCGTCCACTTCGGCGTCGTCCTCGTCTTCGTCGGGCTTGCCGGGGCCGCCTTCAACGTCTCCAAGGACGCCTCGCTCCAGAAGGGGGAGACGATCGAGATCCGGGACTATACGCTCACCTACCAGGGGCTCACCGAAACGGAGGAACCCCACTACAGCGCCGTGATCGCCGACGTCGAACTCTCCAAAGGGGGGCGGAAGGTGGCCACCCTCCACCCCGAGAAGCGCTTCTACCACCGCCGCCCCAACGAACCGACCTCCGAAGTGGCGATTCACAGCACCCTGCGTGACGACGTCTATCTCGTCCTGGCGGGGTGGAATGAAGGGAAGGCGATCTTCAAGGTCTACCTCAACCCTCTCGTTCAGTGGCTCTGGATCGGCGGCTACATCCTCGCGCTTGGCACGGTGATCGCGATGTTCCCCGACAGCCGGCGGGTGGAGGCCACCCTGCGCCGATCGTGACCTTCCCCCCTCCCTTGCTCCCTTCGGGGCGAAACCGACGTTTCATCGAGACCTGTCAGGCGGCGGGCCGTCGCGTGCCCTCTTCCGTTGACGTTCGCGAAAGAAAGGCTGGTCATGTATCGGAAATTTCCCCTGCTCCTCTTCCTCTTCTTCTTCCTTTCCGTCCCGACGGCGTTTTCCGCCCCCCCTTCCGGGGCCGGACCGAGACAGCTCACCTTCCTCGGGGATACCGGAGAGTCGTACTTCTCGCCCGACGGGCGTTACCTCATCTACCAGAGCCGCAAACGTCCCACCCACTACAACTCGCAGCTCTACCTCCTCGATCTGCGCACGATGAAGGAGCGTCGGCTCACCGTGCATCCGGGGGACGACACCTGTGCCTACTTCTCCCCCGATGGGGAACGGATCATCTTCGCCTCCACCTTCGACGAGATCCGGGAGTCCGTCCGATTCTCGAACCTGACCCCCCTGGCGCGCTGGCGGGAGGAGCAGAACGCCCCCCCCGGTCATCGGGACTACAAGTGGAAGTTCCTCCCCTACGAGATCTACTCGGTCCGCTTTGCGGATCTCCTCGAGAGCCGGGGGGGACTTCCCCCGCTCGAGCGGCTGACCCATTCGATCGGCTACGATGCGGAGGGAACCTATGCGCCGGATGGGAAGACGATCATCTTCACCTCGAACCGGGACGGTGACCTCGAGATCTACCGGATGAATCCCGACGGCACCGGGCAGGAGCGCCTCACCGCGATCGAGGGGTACGACGGTGGCGCCTTCATCTCACCCGATGGAACCCATTTCCTCTGGCGCGGTTTCCACGGCGAGGGGCATGTCTGTGACATCTACATCGCTCCGCTCGACGACCCGAAGGCCTACCGGCGTCTCACCGACGGCAAGGGGGTCAACTGGTGTCCCTCTTTCCACCCCGACGGCCGGCGCTTCGTCTTCTCCTCGAACCGTGCGGACCCGAAGAACTTCGACCTCTACCTCCTCGACATCGAGGGCAAATGCCTCAAACGTCTCACCGATCATCCCAAGGCCGACGTGCTCCCCGTCTTCTCCCCCGACGGCACCCAGATCGTCTTCACCTCGAACCGCAATGGGAGCAACCAGCTCTACATCATGCCCTTCGTGGAACCGGAAGGGTGCCTGCCGTGGGACTCTCCTCCTTCCAGATGACGCAGATTCATACGCCTCCACCGGAACAGGAGATTCCTGCATGTCGAGGAAGAGCCGCAAGGAAGGACAACCGCTCTGCCGGTGGGGGGGCACAGGGGTGCTCCTTGCCGTCCTCTTCTCCCTCTGCTCCATGGAAGCACAGGCCAAGACGAGTTGCCGCAAGGAGGTCTGTGTCACCCCGGAGCGGATGGATGGCGGAAGGATCGTCTTCTTCCATGCGCGGAATCCTTACCTCTTCGACGTCACGATCACGATCGAGACGACCCGTCTGGAGAATATGACCTCCGACGTGGAACTCCCCCATACCGAGGTCGTTCCCGCAGGAGAGCGCCGAACGATCCTGCGGCTCTTCACCACCGACATCAAACAGCGGTGGCGGTGGAATTACCGCTTCAGTTGGCGTTGCGGTTCGATGCACGCGAAACACGACGACGCCGTCGTCTACGCCCTCCCTTACGCAAAGGGTACATCTTTCCTCGTGATCCAGGGATTCAATGGGAAGCATAGCCACTTCGGACCCAATCAATATGCGATCGACTGGGCCATGCCGGAGGGGACACCGGTCCATGCGGCACGGGGGGGACGGGTGGTCGGCATCCGGGTCACGGGTTCCAGAAATGGCCCGGATCAACCCTCCAACTACATCCTGATCCTGCACGACGACGGGACGGTCGGCGGTTATTACCATCTCCGGAAGGACGGCGCGGCGGTTACACTCGGCCAGGTCGTCGAAAAGGGCGATCTGATCGGCTACTCCGGAAACACGGGCCCCTCCGGCCGACCCCATCTCCACTTCTTCGTCTTTACGGCCATCGATGGGTACCGCCAACGTTCCTTTCCAATCCGATTCCGCACGAAGCGCTATGATTCCGTGATCCTCGAGGCGGGAGAACGCTACACCGCACGATGAAGTGGGGGGAACGTATGGGATCCAGGTGCAGGGGAAAGCGAAATGTTGATCCCCCCCCCATTTTCTGTTACCCTGATTCGAGGCGATTCGCGATCGGGCAGAGGCCGTCTTCGATCGAGAGACAATCGGGAGGATGGGGCGAAACGAGATGGGGGGTGAAAGGTGCTCTCCCCCCGTGCGATTCGAGGTCCGACATGGCGAGAAAACCTTCAAGAACCAACGAAGGGGAAGATCGGGAAGGGATCGGAAGGACACTGGACGGGCTCGTTCCCGATATCGTGAAGAAGGCGATCTTCATGAGCGTCGGTGGCGTCTTCATGACCGAGGAAGCGATCCGAAAGAACATCAAGGAATTGAAGATGCCCAAGGATATGGCCAACTACCTCATCCAACAGAGCGCAAAGAGCAAGGACGAGTTCCTCCGATACCTGGCCGAGGAGATCCGAAAGTTCATCTCCCAGATCGAGTTCGATCAGGAGATCCGCAAGGTCCTCAAGAACATGGCGATCCAGGTGAACGCCGAGATCCGGTTCACGGAGACGCAACCGGATGGAGAGATCGAACCCTCCCTCAAACTCGCCACACAGGTCGTGGAGGGGGAAGAGGGATGATCGGCAACCCGTTGTTCGGAAGGGTATTGCCGGTTTGACAAGGGGGGCGCGTCCCGTTACGATAGCGGCGCGACAGGGAGTTCCCGCAAGAAATCCGCCACGCAACCGCTCACCGCAGACCCGTGGGTCGCATGCGGCACGGGCGTCGGGAAGCGGGACGCCGGAACCGCTTGGGGGGAGAGCGATGTTTCATGCCAGACGAGGGGGATGCTTGGCTTTTCTGCTCCTTGCTCTCCTGGGGAGCGCCTGCGGCGGCGGGGGGGGAGGCGAAGATTCCGCCGGAACGGTCCCCGAAACGACGGGAACGAATGCTTCTTCCGTGGGGGGAACGCCCGGATCCTCCACGGGGGGCGGCGGGAGCGAGGGGAGCAGCGGCGTAGGGGTGGAGAGTACGCAGGTGGGGGGAACTTCCCAGGAGAGTTCCCTCTCCACCTCCCTCTCCACGGCGCAGTCCCCCTGTATCGAGTCCCTCCCCCTCCCACCGGGCACGGTAGCGGCCAGCGAAGTCGCAGATCTCTCGATTCCGGGCAGTTCCGCGAACGAGTTCAGTGGGGGGCAGGTCACCTGGGTCGGGGATGCCAATGGGGACGGCCGCGACGATCTCCTGATCGGAAGCACGGGGGGGAGTCCGATCTACCTCTTCTTCGGGAGGGAAGGGTGGCCTTCCACGCTCCCCGTCTCGAATGCGGATGCGAGCTGGACCGCCCTGGCGGGTGAACCCCTCTCCGGGGTCTTCATCGCACCGGCCGGCGATCTGAACCACGACGGTTTCACGGACATCCTCTTCCGGAACTCTTCGACGCAGGGGGGGTGTGCGATCTTCCTCTGGTACGGAGGGGCTTCGGGGTGGCGCAACGGTTTCGATCTCATCGAGAGCCCCGTCTCCTTCGTCTCGGAAAACGGTGCCCCGATCGATTGGCTCGAGGCCAAGGGAGCGGGGGACCTCGACGGGGACCAGATCGACGACTTCCTCGTTCGCGCGAATCAGGCGGACGGATCGGGGCGGGTCTATCTCTTCCTGAGCCGGCGCGACGACCGTCAGACGTGGGAGGCGGGGATGGATCTTGCGGCGAAGGCCTCCTTTGCCTTCACGGTCCCCGGTGGGGGCACGATCCCGGAAATCTCCGCCAGCGGCGTGGGGGACGTCAACGGTGACGGCTTCGACGATCTCCTCGTCGGAGATCCCAAGAACCGCGCCGGGGGGCGAAACGCGGGGAAGCTCTACCTCCTCCTGGGCCGGGCGCAGTGGCCGGACAGCCTCGAGCCTTCGGAGGTCACGACGACGATCGTCGGGACGCAGAAGAGCGGATTCGCCGGCCTTACCGTCGCCGGCGCCGGTGACGTCGATGGCGACGGACTCGCCGACTTCCTCGTCGCGGCCGCGCCGAACCTGGTGACGGCCCACTTCTTCCTCGTTCCCGGCCGGCGGGAGGGATGGAGCCAGAGCCTCCCCCTGGAGGCGGCCGCGGTGGCGGACTGGAGTTCCGCCGGCACCTTCGATACCCCGCTGAGCACCACGAGCATCCCGATCGCTCTCGCTCCCCTTGGGCGCCTCGACGGGGACCCCCTCGAGGACTTCGCCCTGGCCATGCGCACCTACCTCTTCTGTCCCGACGGCAGTCTGGCCGCCGAGATCCTGCAAGTGAACGTTCTTCATGGGAAGACGACGTGGACGCGGGGAGAGAGCATGGCGCAGGCCGACCGGATCATCGCCACGACCGAGGATCTCGGCTATGTCCTCCCCTTGATCCCCGGGGATGCCCATGGAGATGGCTCCACCGACCTCCTCCTCGGTTCCCCTTCGGAGAAGGAACGTGCCGGGGTGACGTACCTCCTCTTTGGTCCCGATCCCGGAAAGAATTGACCCCCCTGTGGGGGAAGGGAAGAGAACCCCCCGGTATCGGGAGGATCGCGTCACGCTTCCCCTCGATGGCAGGCGCAGACCTCCTTGCGATATGCTTGATTCGTACGGTCCCCTCTGCTATCATCTTGTCGGATCGGATTCCCTGGTGTACCCCACGGAGGCTGCACGAAGCAGGAGAGCCATCGTGCGTTCGCTTCCGATCACTTCCCGGAGGGAGTTTCGACTCCCTTGCGAGGTTTCATGATGCTCCCTTCACTCGTCGGCAAACAGGTAGGTCGCTACCGGATCGAGGAGGTCCTCGGAAAGGGGGGGATGGGGGTCGTGTACCGGGCGGTCGATACGCTCCTCGAACGGGAGGTGGCCTTCAAGACGATCCGGACCGACTTTCTGGAGGAGAAGGACCCCCAGGAGCGCGCCGAGTTCATCCGCCGATTCCAGCGGGAGGCGAAGAATCTCGCCCGCCACGAGCATGAGAACATCCTGGAGATCTACGACTTCTCCGGCGCCGACTCCGAACTCGTCTATATCGTCACGAAGCTGATCCGAGGCAAGGATCTCGGGACGCTTCTCGAGGAGGGGCAAACCTATCTGCGAATCCCACTGATGATCGTGAGCCAGATCTGTAGTGCGCTCTCCTCGATCCATGCGGAGGGGATCGTCCATCGGGATCTCAAGCCGGGCAACATCATGGTGGAGCAGACGGGGCGGGCCTACCTGCTCGATTTCGGCCTCTCGAAGGATACCCACGCGGCCACGAAGATCACGAACAACCAGATTCTCGGCACGCTCGACTACATGGCGCCGGAGCAGCTCCTCGACCAGCCGATCTCTCCGGCGACCGACATCTTCGCCGTCGGGGTGATCCTCTACGAGATCGCCACGGGGCAACTCCCCTTCGAGGGGAAGCTGTACAGCAAGATCCAGCGGATCGTGGAGGGGAGCTTCCTCCCCCCCCGAAAGTTCGTCCCTTCCCTCGATCCCAGGGTGGAAAGGCTCATCCTCTCCGCCCTCCGGCACGAATCGGTGTCACGCTTCACGGAGATCTCGGCACTGAAGGCCGAACTCGATGAATACCTCGCGGAGATCGGGATCACGGATCCCGTCGGTGAACTCTCGGCCTTCCTCGGGGACCGCGCCACCTATGAGGCCACTTTCCGCAGGCGCCTCCTCGAAGCGGGGGAGAGGTTGCTCGATGAAGGCGACGAAGCGGCCGCACATGCCTGCGCCGGAGAACTCCTCACCGTCGATCCGCGAGACGAGGGGGTTCTCGGGTGGCTCGAAAGATGCGGACTCTCCCTCCCCTACGACATTCGAGCGATCGAGCCGCCGGCATCTTCCAGAGGTTCCGTGCGTTCGAGCGGGGCACAGAACAATGCCACGGAGACGGTGGCCGCCCCCTCCTCCGGGGTGATGGAGGAGGAGACGGAGGTGATGCCGAGCGGGAACACCCCTTTCTCCTGGGATCTCGCCGGAGAGGAGGTCGCGGCCGCCGTCTCCCCCCCCACGGAGAACAAGGTCCTCTTCGGTGTCGTCATCATCGCCCTCCTCATCCTCTTCTCCGTGGCGAGCTGGTACTTCCAGCGCTACGTGCCGGAGCCGGAGGTGACCCATGAGGAGAGCGTCGTATCGGGCGACTCTACCGCCGATCGAACGGCGGGGAAGAGGGAAGCGGGAGCCGCTGCGCTGCCAAAGCCCTCTTCCCGCGGTCAAAGGGAAGGAGCGGCTTCCCCTCCCCCGGCGAAGCGCGAGGCCAGGGTGATCGATCGATCCCCCCCCCCTCTCCGGCCCCCTTCCCGACCGAAGGTCGCGGCGCAGCCCTCCCACGTGCCAGCCAGGGGAGGAAGGGCGCCGGCAGTCCATCCCTCCCCGGTGGAGACACCGGTGCAGGGGCGGGGATCTGGGCCCCCCCCCCTCTCCACCCCCCCCTTCACCGTCCCTTCGATCCGGATCATCGGCCTGATCCGAGCGGAGATCGAAATCGATGGCCTTCGCTACGATTCCCAGAAGAAGACGAAGCCGATCCCCCTTTCCCCCGGGACCTACCGGGTGAAGTTCACCTTTGCGGGGAAACCTCCCGTATATGAGGATGTCACGGTCACGCGACCGAACCAACTGCTCAACGTCGATCGGGTCTATTGGAAAAACTTCGGGAAGAAACAGCCTAAGGAGAGACCGTGACGAAATCGAAGCCCCTTTCCTTTCGATTCCCGATCCTCCTGCTCCTCCTCCTCGCTCCCCCCCTGGCCTTCGGGGAGGAGCAGGGGGCATGGGAGAAGGCCGAGACACATTTCCTCCTTCACGAGTACGACGCCGCGATCCCCCTCTATCTTCAGGCGCTCAACGAGGTCTCCGACGACGCGGAGCGGATCGAGATCTTCAAACGTCTCGGCATCTGCTATACGCTGGAGCACGACAAGAAGAACGCGACCGCCGTCTTCCGGGAGATCCTGAAGCGCGATCCCGAGGCGGCCTACGACCCCCTCTACGCCTCCCCGGAGGTCATCGTGGCCTTCGAGGTGGAAAGAGCGCGTTGGCAAAGGGAGCGGGAGGGGACGACGGAAGGGGAGGGGGCCGAAGCTGTGGAGGAGACACCTTCCATCCCCTCGGGTATCGAAACGGGGCCTCCCGCCGCCCCTTCGGCCAGTGTGGATCTTTCCTCCCCTTCCGATCTGCCACCATCCGGGGGGGGAAGGAGCGTCCCCCTCGGCGTACGGCTCCTCCCCTTCGGTATCGGGCATTTTGCCGCTGGGGAGCGGGGGAAGGGGACCTTCTTCCTCGCCGGAGAGACGCTCCTGTTCGGAACGAACATCGCCACCTACTTCGCCCGGGTTTCCCTGCGGAATGGAGACGGCCGTTATCCGGAGGAGGACGTGGGAAAGGCCAAGGCCTTGCAGACCGTCCAGCTCGCCACCGGTGTTGCGGCGATCGTACTGGTGGTCTGGGACGTGGCCGACGGTCTCTCTCCCCCCCCCCTTTCTTCCCGGCGTGCCGCGCATTTCTCCAGGGGAGTCCCCGTCCTCTCCCTTGGGAAGGACCACATCTTCCTCGGATGGCAGACCTGGAGGTTCTGATCATGCCCAAGCACTTCTTCCTCAGTACGCTCCTGGGGTTTTTCCTCCTCCTGTCCGGCTGCTTCCAGTTCGAGACGATCGAGACCGCGGAGCGTGGTGGCGAAACCGCGACAACGGGGGAGACGACGCAGACGACAGAGGGCAGCGAACCGGTCCCGGAACCGAACTCGGTGCTCATCGTGAAAGCCGACGGCACCGAGGAGCGTTTCGTGCCCGACTTCAATCCGAGTCGCTCCACCGCCTGTAACGTTCCGACGGAGGAGGGAACCCTCTTCCTCATCTGGCTTCGGGACAGCAATACCCGATATTTCCTCACCATCACGCTCGACCTTCCCAAGGCCCAGGAGATCGAGGAGGCGACCCAGGGGGGGAACCCCGTAAGCGAGGTCTTCACCTCCAGCTCCGAGGATCCGATCACGATGGTGATCGGGGATGCGAACCAGGGGGAGATGCTCTACTCCTCCAAGGCCTACCCGAACGCCACGGACCCGGAACGGGGCGTCTTGCGCTTCAACCATCTCGGTACCGACCCCCTCGAGCGCACCTCGGGGGTGATCGTGCGCGCGTTGCTCCCCCACGTCGATCTCGACGGCTTCGCCATGATCGATTCCGTCGAGTTCGACGTCAAACAGGATCCCCAGATCTGTCTCAAACTGGCGCTCTAGTCGGGAACGAATCGAAGGGAAATCGGAGAGGGGGAGGCGAGGCTCGTGGGGGGATTTTTGAGGAGCGAGCGGAGAGGAGCCCGAAGAACCGACACGGTCATTTCGGTGTCTCTTCCCCCTCCCGACCGGCGACCGGCGTCACGAGAACCGCAGAGACGGTCGCTTCTTCCGCAGGGAATTCCAGAACATCCGAATCGGTGGGGATCTTCGTCCCTTCCGAAGGGGGAAGGGATCTCGATGCCTCCGGATCCCGATCGGCGACGATCGTTCCCGTGTTCCCCATCCCCTCGGGGAAGGGTCCCCCCACTCTGGCGAGGTTGGCGGCCGCACGTTCATGCTGCGGATCGAGATCGAGGGCCTTCACATAGGCCACCCGAGCCCCCTCCCGGTCTCCGGTTCGTTCGAGCGCGATGCCCAGGTTGTTGAAGAGATAAGGGGTCTCGAGCCCTTGCTCGACCGCTTTTTCGAGGCAGTCCCGTGCCTCTTCGAATCGTTCCTGTCCGATGTAGAGGTAGCCGAGGTTGTTCCAGGCGTAACCGTTCGAGGGGTCGCAGGCGATCGCGGTGCGGTAGGCTTCGATCGCCCCCTCGGTGTCCCCGAGCATCGCCAGGGCCCGTCCCTTCACGTTCCAGGCCGGCGACGAGGATTTCTCGATGGCGATGGCGGCATCGACCGCTTCGAGCGCTTCCCGGGGCGCTTGCCGCTCGAGGAGCGCGCGAGCGAGGTTGATCCGGGCACGAAGATGCGTGGGATCGAGTTCCGAGGTCCGGCGCAGATCGGAGATCGCAGCCTCCACCCGACCCGACTTCAGGTTGGCGAGACCCCGCAGGTAGTAGAAGGAGATGCTCCGGGTGTAGGCGGGCTCCGCGGCGTCGAAGTGCATGACGGCCTCCTCGTAGATCCGGTTCGCAAAGGCTTCCCGCCCGAGGCGGTAGTGTTCCCGTGGGGAGAGCGGATCGGGCGTCACCTCCGTGGGGATCCGGGCTTCCGCCTCCCCCGCTCCCTCGACGGCCTCCGTCGCCTCCTCGACGACCTGCGTTCTCGTTGCCTCCTCCACTCCTTCCGAATGCCCGGCCGGGAGCACGGCGGGGAGGGGCTCCGTTTTCTCCGCCACCGTCGTCTCGGGCTGCTTCACCGGTTCCACCCGGTGCCGGGGTTCGCTTCGTTCCGGTGCGACCACCCTGATCTTCGCCTGCGTCTCGCCCCCTTCCCGCAGGGCCATCCGATCCTGCCGGCATCCGGACGCGAGGAGGAGCAGAATCGCCACGGTTCCGATATATCGTTTTTTCATCACGACGCCCTTTCTTTTCGATGCCTTCCCAAGTCGGCTCGGAGATCCTCCTCGATCGAAGGATGGGCCGAGGAGTGAAAAGGTCATCTTGATACGTGTATCATGGATTTTTCATCCACTGAAACAATGGAAAGATCCCTTCGAAACACATATCGAATTTTCTGATTCACATCTCTTCGGCAATGCAACCCCGATGCCAGACTTCCACCTCCACCCCGGCCTTCACGGGAAATTTGTTGTAACGGATCGGGAACAAAGCTTTTTTCATCTTCACCCGGGCGTATTCCTTCCCCCTCTTTTCGATCGTCTCCCACCGGAAGTGTGTCATCTCAGACACACGAATTCGGCGTGGGGTGGGCACACCCGTGTCAATTCCGACACGATCGAGATCGAACCCTCGCGGTCTCCCACGGGCGGTGCCCGGAAGCGTTTCGGGATTTTGCGTACGTGAGCGGTTGTGGTATGCTGGGGCAATCCGGCAGCGGTGATGCTCCGCATCGAGGCAAGGGTGATGGGCGGTTGAATCGGGGAGGGCTAGGGGAGCATCGTCGTGGCCGGAGCTGGACGCCGGGGGAAGATCCCCGCCGGCAGGTGTCACCCCTCGGGCGCAGGCGCGGTGAGCCGATGGCATGACGCGCAGTGGCGGGGATTCCCTTTCGCGGAGGGGCGATGAAGCATCCGTGGGTCACCCTCTTCATCCTCGTTCTCATCCTCATCGGGCTCGTGCCCCTCTTCATTCCGGGTGCGGCGTTCGGGTTGTCTCCAGCGGTGGTGCACGTCCTGCTGATCCTCGTGGCCACGGTGGTCCTCTTCGTGACGGAGACGCTGCCGATCGATCTCATCGCGATTTCGGTGATGGCAGTGCTCATGTTGACACGGATCCTCACGCCGGAGGAGGCGATCTCCTGCTTCGGGAATCCGGCGCCCCACACGGTGGGTGCGATGTTCGCGTTGAGCGCGGGGATCCTGCGAACGGGTGCGATCGGATTTGCGGGGAAGCGGCTGATCCAGGTGGCGGGGACGAGCCCCACGCGGCTCATCCTCGTTTCGAGTCTCGTGATCGCTCCCTTCTCCGCCTTCATCAACAACACGCCGATCGTCGTGCTCTTCGTTCCGATCATCCTCTCGGTGGCTTCGCAGTTGGGGATCAGCCCCTCGAAACTCCTCATTCCCGCATCGTATGCGGCGATCGTGGGGGGAACCTGCACGCTGATCGGGACCTCGACGAACATCGTGGTCGGGGCGATGGTCAGCGACGTCTGGAAGATCTCGATCTTCGAGTTCGCCCATCTCGGCTTGATCTACGTGGCGATCTGTATCGTGTACCTCGTGACCGTGGGTCACCGGCTCTTACCGGAGCGGGAAACGCTGTCGTATCAGATCCAGGAGGGGCGGTTGCGGGAGTATGTCACCGAGGTGGAGATCACGCCGCGGGCTTCCCTCGTCGGCAAACCGTTGGGCAAGACGTTCCTCGTCGCTCATCCCGGGATCAAGATCGTACAGGTGATCCGGGGGGACGAGATCCTCTGGCCTCCCTACGACGAACTCATCCTCGAACCCCATGATCTCCTCATCCTGCGGGGGAACGCCTCCGACATCTTCGCGCTGCGCGAGCGCAAGGATCTGAACTTCATCCCCGACGAGGCCGCGGAGGAACTCAAGATCACCCCCATGGAGGCGACCCTTGCCGAACTCGTGATCATGCCGAACTCCCCCCTGATCGGACGAACGCTCAAGGGATTCGGTTTCCGGGAGCGTTACGGGGTCGTTGCCCTGGCGATCATGCGTCACGACGAGCATCTCCGGGAGAAGGCCAGCGAGGTCCGGCTGCGGCTCGGCGACATCCTCCTCATCTCCGGCGACATCCACCGGATCCAGGCGCTGCGCAATTCGGAGGATTTCCTCCTCCTCGAGGGGGTCGATGACACGATCGTGCAGAAGGACAAGGCCAAGGTGGCCCTGACGATCATCGCCGCCGTGGTGCTCCTGGCGGCCTTCGACGTCATGCCGATCCTGCCGTTGGCGATCTCGGGGGGGATCGCGATGGTGCTGACCGGTTGCCTGCCGCTCAAGCACGCCTACCGTTCGATCGACGTGTCGATCATCATGCTGATCGCCGGTACGCTCTCGCTGGGCAAGGCGCTCGACAAGACGGGGGCGGCGCACCTCGTTGCCGAGGGGATGGTCGATCTTCTCGGTGGTTTCGGTCCGGTGGTTCTCCTTTCCGGAACCTACTTCCTCACGATGGTCCTCACCGAGCTGATGTCGAACACCGCCTCTGCGGCCCTGATGACGCCGATCGCCCTCAACATCGCCGCGACGTTCCATGTCGATCCGAAACCCTTCATCATCGCGATCATCTTCTCCGCTTCGGCCAGCTTTTCCACGCCGATCGGGTACCAGACGAACACCTTCGTCTATGGACCGGGGGGATACCGTTTCCTCGACTACTTCAAGGTCGGGGCGCCGCTCAACCTGATCCTCTGGCTGACGGCCTCACTCCTGATTCCCCGCTTCTGGCCTCTTTGAGGGTTCTTTCCCCCTCGACCTCTGCCGTGCGGTTTGCCGGCGTCCTCCAGCCGGACGCGGCACGCCTTCGTCTCATGCGGAGACGATTTCCACTTCCAGGGGTTCGTGAAAGGTGTTCCGATTGAGGGCGGTGCGGATTCCGAGTTCGATCTTGGGGGTCACCTCGGCGCGGGCCACGATCGTGCAGCGTACCGGCGGACGCTCTGGCCTGCGTCGGAAGTAACGCTCGATCTCGACGAGGAGCATCTCCGTCGTTTCGGGATACCCGAGCCCCGTCATCGCGACACCGGGAAGGGGGAGGGAGATGTCGTAGCAGTGCATCCGGAAGAGGGTCGAGACGATCTGTTTCACCGTCTCCCGGTAGCGGCCCAGGGAGAAATCGACGACCTTGCCCAGGCCGAAGAGGAAGAGGCGTTCCGCGGCGATCCGTTCGTCGGAGGGGGTCAGCAGGGTCTCGCCGTTGCGACCGACGAGCCGCTGCGCGATGAGGAGCCGGGAGAGCTTCCCCCCGATACGCCAATCGACGAGCCCCGTCGATCCCTGCAGGGGACGTTCGTCCTGAAAGAAGGAGAGGGCCAGCGCCTGACAGGGGATCTGATCGATCGGACGAGAGGTGATGAGGATCTTCATCGGGCGATCACCCTTCCTCGGGAACCTCGGCCGGAAATTCCTGGGCAATCCGGTCGAGAATGGCATTGATGAATGCTGCGGAATCGGAAGTCCCGAACCGTTTTCCGATCTCGATCGCCTCGTTGATCACGACACGCCGGGGCGTCTCCTTCTCATGGAGGAGTTCGTAGGTCGCCACCCGCAGAACGTTGCGATCCACGCGGGCCATCCGGTGGAGGGACCAGTGGAGGGAGGCCGCCGCGATCGCAGCGTCGATCGTCTCCCGGTGATCGAGTACCCCCCAGACGAGGTGGGCGGCGAATCTCCGGGCCTTCCGGGCAAGGAGGGGGATGTCCCCCCAGTGGCTCCACCCCTTTTCCTCCTCCCGGATGATCGCTCCCCACTCTTCCCAGTTCCCGGGGGAGGGGAAGACGACGTCCTCCCATACCTGCCAGAACTCGGGAAGACGCTCCGGGTCATACGCCTGCAAGGTCTCGCACTGGTAGAGGAACTGCATCGCGATGACGCGGCCCGTGCGCCGGTGGAGCATTTCCCACGAGATGAGGTGCTGCCTCAAGAACCGGACTCCTCGAGTCTGGCCATCAGGTCGGCCATTTCGATCGCGGCGAGGGCCGCTTCCTCCCCTTTGTTCCCCATCTTCGTTCCGGCCCGTTCGATCGCCTGCTCGACGGTGTCGGTCGTCAAAATCCCGAAGGTGACCGGTATGCCCGAATCGAGCATCACCCGTCCGAGTCCACTGGTGACCGCCGCTGCGATCCGTTCGAAATGGGGGGTGCCTCCGCGGATCACCGCACCCACGCAGACGATCGCGTCGAATCGTCCTGATTCGGCGAGTCGTTTCGCCGCGAGGGGGATCTCGAAGGCGCCCGGTACGCGCACGCACACGATCTTTTCCGGATCCGCGCCATGACGGCGCAGCGCCGCCTCGGCCCCGGCGGCAAGCCGTTCGGTGATCAAGGTGTTGAAACGGCCGATCACGATCGCATAGCGCCGCGCTCCGGCCTGGAGACTCCCCTCGACGATCTCGTTCATTCCTCTCAAACCTTCGTGAGCATGTGGCCCAGTTTCATCCGTTTCGTCTTGAGGTAGTTGACGTTTTCCTCATTGGGGGGGACCTCGATCGGGATCTGCTCGATCACCTCGAGGCCGTAGCCCTTGAGGCTGACGATCTTCTTCGGGTTGTTCGTGAGGATCCGCATTCTGCGGACACCGAGGTCGAAGAGGATCTGGGCGCCGATGCCGTAGTCTCGCAGATCGGGCTTGAATCCGAGGGCTTCGTTCGCCTCCACGGTATCCTTCCCCTGATCCTGGAGGGCGTAGGCACGAATCTTGTTGCCCAGGCCAATGCCTCGTCCCTCCTGATGGAGATAGAGAAGGACACCCTTTCCCGCCTCATGGATCCGTTGCATGGCGGTCTGCAACTGTTCCCCGCAGTCGCAGCGCAGCGAACCGAGGGCGTCGCCGGTGAGACATTCGGAATGGACGCGCACGAGGACCTCGTCCTCTGGGGTGAAATCCCCTCCCTTGACGAGTGCGACGTGTTCATGGGCATCGATGTCGTTCTCGTAGACGATCGCCCGGAAATCCCCCCACTTCGTCGGGAGCCTGGCCGAGGCGATCCGCCGCACGAGCGACTCGTTCTGGAGACGGTAGGCGATCAGCTTCTCGATCGAGACGATCTTGAGGCCATGCTTCCGGGCGAAGACCTCGAGATCGGGGCGGCGGGCCATCGTGCCGTCTTCCTTCATGATCTCGCAGAGGACCCCTGCCGGCTGGAGGCCGGCGAGCCGGGCGAGATCGACGGAGCCTTCCGTCTGTCCCGCCCGCACGAGCACCCCCCCCCGCCGGGCTCGGAGCGGAAAGACGTGTCCCGGCATGACGATGTCCTCGGGACCGGCGTCGTCGTCCATCACGGTCTGGATCGTGCGGGCCCGGTCGTGGGCGGAGATTCCGGTCGTCACCCCGTGGCGGGCCTCGATCGAGACGGTGAAGGCGGTATGGAAGCGCGAGGTGTTTCGCGTGACCATCATCGGAATCCGGAAATGGCGGATCCGCTCCTCGGTGAGCGCCAGGCAGATGAGTCCTCGCCCGTGCGTGGCCATGAAGTTGATCGCTTCGGGGGTGACCTTCTCGGCGGCGATGACGAGGTCCCCCTCGTTTTCCCGATCTTCGTCATCGACGAGGATCACCATCCTCCCCTGTCGGATCTCCTCGATCGCTTCTTCCACGGAACAGATCATCGAACGATCCCTATCGCCTGGTGGTGTGACCGTCATGCCGCTTCGGTGGCGGCCTTCCGGCCCTGTTCGCGCTTCCCGAGCCACCGGACCCTCCGCCGGCAGCCCTTCCGGTTTCATTATGCACGATTCTGCATATTTTGCAACAGGTTGTTCCTTCCTGAATCCCGATGCGGCTCATGGGGCCAAATCGCAGGGGCACGGCAACACCATGCCCCTGCGCCCACCCATTCGTCGATCCAGAGGCCCCAAGAACCCACGGGGATGCGGAGGGGAGGCCAGAACCAGCCCCCGCCATCGCCCTGGAACTCAGTCGGAAAAGCTCAATGCCACATAACGGGTGTACCGGCCATCGTGGACGAGGAATAGGATCGTCTTCCGGCCGGCGGCCCGTTGGAGCGCCCGTTCGAATTCTTCCACATTGTGGACCTCCTCCCGGTTGACCTCCTGGATGAGATGACCCCGCTCCAACCCCGCCAACGCTGCGGGGGAGCCAGGCTCGACCTCCGAGACGAGAACCCCATCTTCCCTGTCGTAACCGAGTTCCCGGCGCAGCTCAGGGGTGAGGTCCTGGACCGAGAGTCCAAGCCGGTCGAGGATCTTCGAGCTGCCCGCGGAAGCGACCGTGCTGCCGGAGAGCCGCCCGATCGTCACACGGATCGTCTTCTTCTTCCCATTCCGGAGGATTTTCAGGGTCACCTTCGTGCCGGGGAGGGTGAGCCCGATCCGGTTGCGGAAGGAGGCCACGTCCTTCACCGGGTCGCCGTCACATTCGAGAATCACGTCACCCCGTTCGATCCCGGCCTTCTCCGCCGGGGAGTCCTCCGAGACGTCCGCCACGAGGATCCCTTCGACATCCCCCAGATCGAAGGTCTTGCGGAGTTCGGGGGTGAGATTCTGGATCACGACGCCGAGGAAACCACGCGTGACCGAGCCATGCTCGATGAGTTGTTTCTCGATCTTCCTGGCCATGTTGATCGGGATCGCGAAACCGATCCCCATGTATCCGCCACTGCGGGTGAAGATCGCGCTGTTGATCCCCACGGCCTTCCCCTCGAGGTTGACGAGGGGACCGCCGGAATTCCCGGGGTTGATCGCCGCGTCGGTCTGGATGAAGTCCTCGTAGTCCACGATCCCGACGTTGCTGCGCCCCTTGGCGCTCACGATCCCCGCCGTCAGCGTATGGGAGAGCCCGAAGGGGTTGCCCACGGCCAGGACCCACTCCCCCACCTCGAGCGCGTCCGAGTCGCCGAGGGGAAGCACCGGCAGGTTCTCCCCCTCGATCTTGATGACCGCCACATCGGTCTGGGGATCCGTTCCGATCCGTTTCGCCTCGAATTCCCGGTCGTCGTAGAGTTTTACGACGATCTTGTCCGCTTCACCCACGACGTGATGGTTCGTGAGGATATAGCCATCGGCCGAGACGATGAATCCCGATCCCTGCCCCATCTGGCGATACTTTCTCCCACGCGGACCGCCATGAAAGGGGAAACGGTCCCCGAAGAAACGTCGGAAGAACTCGTCGTTGAAGAGATCGAAGGGGTTGTTGAAGGGGACGCTCCCCCCATAGCTCACCTCCTGCTCCACCTGGATGAAGACGACCGCGGGAGAGACCTGTTTGGCGATGAGGCTGAAGGCCTTCCCCGTCTGCCGCAGGGACTCGAGCGCAGGATTCCCTCCCTGGGCCGTCGAGGCAAGCACGAAGAAGAGGAAGAGCGCACCCGCCCATCCCCACCTGCGAACCGAAGCAACGTCCCGTTCTTTCCCTTTTCCGCTCATTTTCATACCCTCCATGTCGAATTTCCCCGTGTGTTCGAAAGCTTCGTTCCGAGCGGACCACAGTCCGACAATCACTTCCGTTCCGACACCCCCTCTCGTGGAGGAAACGGCGCGCCTGTGAGACAATGACACGTTGCAGCCCCCTTCCGTTCCGTATCCCAGACCGCTCCGCTCCGCCCCCTCCTCGATGGCGGGGAAGCGATCTCGATCCAACGACAGACCGGTGAGGCGCAAAGCCAGACTTTCCTGTTGACAATGGAACGACCTTTCCGTATCGTATTTCATGACCGACGGCCAACGGCAGGGATCGGAAAGGGGGGGGCCGGATGGGCCGGATGGGGGAAAGAGGACCGGATGGGGAAAGAGGCTCCCGCCGCACGGAGAAAGGTCAATGAAACGTCTCGTCTCGATCGTTATACTCCTGCTGCTGTGGAACCCCTGTTCCGGCGTGCGGCCTGCGGCGTCCGGGGAAGGGGAGGAGAACTGCGCCCGCCCCGGGTATCTCATCGTGACCGCCGACGGGGATCCGGCCGGACAATCCCCACCGATCGTCGAGGCCGTCCGCTCAAGCGGCTTCTTCGAGCATAAATCGGACTCCTTTACCCTCTCGCTAGCCACATTGGGGGATATCCGAGCGTTTTGTGAAAGGGAGGGGTGTCCCTTCGAGGAGGACCGTCCGGCGGCGATCCGTGCGTACGTCCAGTCGCGCTACCGGGCGTCCCTGGCGGAGCGATGTCCGCTGCGCTACCTCCTCCTGATCGGTCCCTTCGATCTCCTCCCCCCCCAGTTGATCTGGGCGCTTCCCAAGGAGCGGATCGAGATCCGCTTTTCGCCGGGAGACGCGCTGCCTCACCGGCTCCACAAGGATGCCCCCCCCCCCGAACTCAACGTCACCCCCCACTTTTCCGACCTCTACTACGAGGATATGGATGGGGTCTGGGACCGCAACGGCAACGGCATCCTTGCGGAGGTCTACGACCTGACCGGGGAACGGAACTGCATCGATGCCTACGATCCCCGTTTCTGCGATACGGACGACCTGCGGGAGTATCTCCCCGAGATCGCGATGGGACGCATCCCGATGCGTTCGCTCGCCCCCTCCGAGGTCGCCGCGGTGGAGGGGATCCTGCGCAGGATCACGGAGCACCAGCGGGAAAAACCGGGATGGATGAAGGATCTCCTCTTCATCGCGGCCCCCTTCATCGTCCCGGGGGACAGCGCCTGGCTGATGGAGGCCTCGAAGGCGGAGATCACCGCGTGGCAGGCCGAGCATCCCGAGGCCTCCCCCTTTGCGGTGGAAACCGCCTACTGGCACCGGGTCTCGGAGAAGACGGCCTGGGAGCGCTGCCCCTTTGCGGTCCGTCACCTCTGCGGCCCCTCACCGATGCCGGACTGGACCTTCGAGAATCCCTTCGACCGTTTCCAATCGAAGCACTGGTTCCAGTATCCGGAGAAGGTGGGGGTCGTCTTCATCAACTCCCACGGTAACCGGGAGGCGATCTCCCACGTCCTCGACAGCCGCTACACGCAGTTCTGGAATGCGTTGCGGGGGCATCGTAGCGTCTTCGTCTCGATCGCCTGCTCCAATGCCGCCCTCCTCGAACTCTGTCTCCCAGACGACTACCGTTTCTGCAGGAAGGTCGATTTCATGCCGGAACGTGAAGGGAAGCCCGCGGCAGCCTATCTGCCCTACCGCTTCGGGGAGGGGGGGAAAGGGTGTCCGGAGGGGTACATCGTGGAGGATGCGACCTCGTGGGGGGATATCGTTCCGAAGGATCGCTGTACGCGCTGGAATCCGGAGGATACCTTCCCCCTCCGGGAACACCGGATCTATCTCGGAAAGGCGCCCGGACTCAATCTCGCCTCGATGGCACTTCGGGCCGGTGCCACCGGTTTCGCGGCCGCCACGGCCACCACCGCCCCCGGAAACGGAGAGGCCGCGTGGGTGGCCCAGCAGGGTTTCATCGAACACCTCTACTTCGAACACCGATCGATCGGGGAGACGATCGGACGGGTGCGCGCCGATTACATCGAACGATGCGTCATGTCTCCCGGCAGGTGTGGTTTCGCCGACCCCCTCACGGGAAAGACGAACAACTACTGGCTCTTCAAGAACTTCTTCATCTTCGTCTACGATGGCGATCCCTCCCAGTTCGAGGGGATGTGAGCATGCCCCAGGACGAGAAACTCCGGCGTCATGCGCTCGATGCCTTCCTGCGCGCCTTCCTTTCCGCAAAGGGGACCCCGCCCGCGAAGGAAATCTCGGTGGCTTCTCCCCTCCGGCACCTGGTGATGGCGGGACATCTTTCCCCGGAGCAGCGGGAGGAACTCGAATCGCTGGCCCGGCGGATGACGAGTATCCTCGAAGGAACACTCCCCTCCCCCCCCGAGGAGACGCTCCCCCTCCCCGAGGACGTGACGACGGCCTCCGATCCCTCTCTCGAAGCCCACAGGGGGGAAGAAATCCTCACAGATCCCGACGAGACGGAGGCACCCGACGCCGACGATCCCCAGGCCACCACCGCGCTCGATCCCCACGACCTCTCCCATCCCTCCCTCCCCTCCCCGGAAGACGGGATGAAGGGCAAGGGGGGAATGGAGAAATACACGATCCTCGGCGTCGTGGGAAAAGGAGGGATGGGGGAGATCGTCAAGGCGTTCGACCAGGAACTGGGACGGATCATCGCGATCAAGCGTCCCTTCCGTAAAAGGGGGGGAAGCGTCCCGGAGCAGATCCGTCGCGCGATGTTGTGGGAAGCTCGGTTGACCGGTCAACTGGAACATCCCAACATCGTACCGATCCACGAGGTCGTCGCCAACGACGAGGAAATCTACTACACGATGCGCTTCGTCGAGGGACGAAGCCTCCGGGAGATCATCGAGGCCCTCGAGGCAGGTGACCCCGAGGTCGCCGAGTTCACCCCCTATCGTCTCTTGCAACTCTTCTCCCAGATCTGCCAGGCGATCCACTTCGCCCATGAATCGGGCGTGATCCACCGCGACCTCAAACCCGCCAACATCATGATCGGGAAATACGGTGAAGCGGTGGTGATGGACTGGGGGCTGGCCCGTCTGATCGGAAAAGAGGAGGAGGATACGTCGGAACTGGCGCGGGAAGTCGTGGAGTTTCGCCGCAGTCGCGGAATCGGCGAGACCGCCTTCGGGATGATCAAGGGAACCCCGGCCTATCTCTCCCCCGAGCAGGCCCTCGGAAGACTCGATCGACTCGACCGCCGGACCGATGTCTTCCTCCTCGGAGCCACACTCTACGAGATCCTCACCTGGACCCCTCCCTACATGGGAGCGGGGATCGCCGAGATCCTCCGTTTCGCTCAGAGGGGGAAGGTCATTCCCCCCCGAAAACGGGCCCCGGA
>CAZTSL010000066.1:21580-26383 GCA_964616915.1 uncultured bacterium | reverse complement strand
CCCCAGTTCACGAAGTTCGTCGAGGATCTCGCCCGGTAGACTCCCCCTCGACGGATTCCCGTGGCCCCTCCTACCCGGCCGGCGTTGAAGGTCGTGAAATTTTACGACACCCTCGATGCGATGAGGGATAGGAGGCATCTCACTCCTTCCCGGCTTGCAACGACCCACCTTTTCTGCTACTTTCTTCCCGCAGCGACCGCAGGGGAGGTGTTCGCGCAACCTCCCGCCACCAGAGAGGATTCGAGCCGATGACACGGATCAAGCCGCGGATCTTGAAAGGGTTTCGTGACGATCTCCCGGAGACGATGATTCCCCGTGAGCGGATGTTGCGCACGATCGCGGAGGTTTTCGAGCTGCACGGATTCTCCCCCCTGGCAACGCCCGCGATCGAGTATTCCGAGATCTTGCTGGGGAAGTACGGGGAGGAGGGGACCAAGCTCCTCTACCGCTTCGAGGACAACGGCGGTCGGGACGTCTGCCTGCGCTACGACCTCACCGTTCCCCTGGCGCGCGTCGTGGCACAGTACGCCCAACTTCCACGGATCTTCAAACGCTACCAGATCGCGCCGGTGTGGCGCGCGGAGAATCCCGGCAAGGGACGATTCCGCGAGTTCGTCCAGTGTGACGCCGATATCGTCGGCACCGCAGAGGCCATCGCCGATGCGGCGTGCATCGAGGTGGGAGCGGCCGCCCTGAAAAAGCTCGGCGTCGAACGTTTCGTGATCCGGATCAACCACCGTGCGCTCCTGGGCGGAATCCTGAAGGAAGTCGGCGTCGGCGATCCCGACCGGATGGTGGAGATCATGCGGGTGATCGACAAACTCGAAAAGATCGGGGAGGGGAAGGTTCGGGAACTCCTGGCCCCCCTCATGCCGGCGTCGGGAATCGATCGGATCTTCGAACTCTTCACCCGGCAGGGAACGCCCCAGGAAATCCTCGAGGAAGTGGGCCGTTTTTCCGGAAACAGAGAGACTCGGGAGGGCGTAGCGACACTCGAAGCGCTCTTCTCCCACCTCACGGCGATGGAACTCTGCGAGGTGACGACGCTCGATCTGTCGATCGCGCGGGGGCTCGATTACTACTCCGGAGCGGTCTTCGAGACGACGCTCCTCGACCGTCCCGATTTCGGAAGCGTAATGAGCGGAGGACGCTACGACGACCTGATCGGGATCTTCTGCGGCCGGAAGATTCCAGCCGTGGGGATCTCGATCGGGGTGGACCGTCTCTTCGCGGCTCTCAGCGATCTGGGCCTCCTGCCCCGGCGGCCGAGCGTGACCGAACTCCTCGTGACCTGCTTCGACGCGGATCGGCTGCCCACCACGATCGAGTACGCAGCCCTCTTCCGCCGCTTGGGCGTTCGTACGGAGATCTATCCAGGAGCGGAGAAACTGGCAAAACAGTTCAAATACGCGAACAAGCAGCGGATTCCCTACGTTGCGGTCGTCGGCCCGGAGGAGGTGGCGGAGAATTCCATCCGAATCAAGGAGATGGAAAGCGGACAGGAACGTAGCATCGCGCTGGAGACGTTGAAGCAGACCTTGAAGGAGGCTGGTCCGACGCTTGCCGCGCTCTTCGCGGAAACGACATGACCGACCGTGCAAAGGAGGAGAACGATGAGTGAAATCGTTGGAATCGTTGGGCGGGAAGTCCTCGATTCACGGGGAAATCCCACGGTGGAGGTCCAAATCCTGCTCGAAAGTGGCGTCTCGGCGAGCGCAATCGTGCCCTCGGGGGCCTCGACCGGAAGCCGCGAGGCGCTCGAACTTCGGGATGGCGATCCGGCCCGCTTCCTCGGAAAGGGTGTCACCCGCGCGATCGAAAACATTGAGAAGCAGATTGCCCCGAAGGTGTGTGGCCTCGACGCCCTCGATCAGATCGCGGTCGATCGGCGGATGGTCGAACTCGACGGTACCCCGAACAAGGCGCGGCTCGGCGCCAACGCGATCCTCGGGGTCTCGATGGCGGTGGCACGGGCCGCGGCGGTCGAGTGCGAACTCCCCCTGTTCCGTTATCTGGGCGGCATCTTCGCCCACCTTCTCCCCACGCCGATGATGAACCTGATCAACGGCGGCGCCCATGCGGACGCTCCCCTCGACATCCAGGAGTTCATGATCGTGCCGCACGGCTTCTCCTCCTTCCACGACGCACTGCGGGCGGGCTCCGAGATTTTCCACCATCTCAAGAAGATCCTTCGGGAGCGCGAACTCTCCACGGCGGTGGGGGACGAAGGGGGATTCGCGCCGGCGCTCCCCTCGAACGAGGCCGCCCTCGATCTCCTTCTGGAAGGGATCGAAGCCGCGGGGTATACGCCGGGCACACAGGTGAGCCTCGCCCTCGATGTGGCGGCCAGCGAGTTCTACGAAGAAGGAAGATACATCCTCCGGAAATCGGGGGGGGGAGAGATGCGCAGCGAAGAACTGATCGACATCTACGAAACGTGGCTCTCCCGCTATCCGATCGTCTCGATCGAGGACGGCCTCGCCGAGGAGGACTGGGAAGGGTGGCGCAAGATGACGCAACGCCTCGGGGAGCGGGTCCAGCTCGTGGGGGACGACATCTTCGTCACGAATCCGGAGATCCTCGAGAAGGGGATCGCCCAAGGCGTGGGCAACGCCATCCTCGTGAAGGTGAACCAGATCGGCACGCTCAGCGAGACCCTCGAGACGATCGAACTCGCGAAGCGAGCCGGTTATGCCACGGTCATCTCCCACCGCTCCGGTGAGACGGAGGACACCACGATCGCCGATCTGGCCGTGGCCGTCAATGCCGGTCAGATCAAGACGGGCTCCCTCTCCCGCACCGATCGGATCGCCAAGTACAACCAACTGCTGCGCATCGAGGACGACTTCGAGGAGAGTACCCAGTACGCAGGGGGAAAGTACTTCTCCGGGAGGAAATGAATCCCCTTCCTCTCCGATGGCCTCTCCCTATTCCTTCCACGCCCATATAGGGGCCCTGCGCGTCCGGGGTCCCCGCGATCCCGGAGACCTGCCATGAACGCCCTCTTCTTCCCATGCCTGCGGGGCCGCGGCGTCCCTGCTCGGAGACCTCGGGCGGGCGATCAGGCGCTCTTCGGCATCGCTTCCCAGCGGGGGATGAAGCCGAGAAAGGCGAGATGGTCGCCGTTCGTGAGGTCGATCTCCTCGATCGGGTACCCGAAGTGTTCCTCGAAGGCGCTGCGGATCTTCCGGTCGCGGAGGTATTCGGAGAGGTAGCGCGCCTCTTCGATCCGGAAGCCGGGGATCCCTCGATCGACGATGGCAAGGAAACGCTCCCGCCGTTGGGCATCGAAGCCTTCGTCGAAGACTTCCCGTGCGAGTTCATCGAGGGCGCGTCCCGTTTCCTCGAGTGGGCGTAGCGTCTCGGGTTCGACCCGTCCTTTGCGCAGTCCGAAAAATTTTCGATTCTTGGCCAGCAGTCGTTCCTTTTCCCGTTCCACGACCGCATAGCGGACGTGGAGGATCGCCTCGACGGGGGCTGCGTATGCCCGGACGAACGCCTTCACGTTCCACGGTTCGAGCCGATCTTCCCCCTTGACGACGAAGGCCCGCCGGTTGAGCGCATCGAGGTTCTGGGAGATCGGATCGGCATCACGCCATACTTCGTTCAGTTCGGAGAAGGTGAGTTTCCTCTTCATCGCTGCCGCCTCTTTCGTTTCCCGAAGGGTGCAAAGCGCCTTGATCGGCCGTCATCCAGTGGGCGGCATCATACAGAGGGGAGGATGCCCTGTCAACCGTGGGGAGGCCTTCAAGAAGACTTCCCTGCAAGGGGAGAACGCGCCTTTCCGGAAGCCGGCAGGTTGGGGGGAGGGAGGGAACGACCCGAACGCTTCAGGGGGGTGACGAGCACCCCAAGTCCCCATGCGAGGAGGAGGGCCGCCGGACTGAGCCAGCGGTCGAGCACCCCGTCGAAACGTTCGAGGAGGGAGGGCCCCTGCCAGAGAAAGGACATCATCATACCGGAAGTGACCCCACCGATGAAGATCTCATCGAGCAGACCGCGGCGCCTGCGTTTGCCGAAGAGACCGAGCAGGGTCCCCCCCGTAAAGAAGGCCCACGTTACGAGGAGGGCGTTGAGCACGGCATCGAGGAAGGCCGTGAAGCGGAATTGCATGCTCAGATGCTGCAGCGCGAAGGGGGGGAGGAGGGCCAGATAGAACCCCGCAGAGCGGGCAAGGAGGCCGGTCATCGGCGTGGTGGGTGTCCCCCATCGCAGCGGGAGGCGCGCGGGGAGCTTTCTCTTCGATCCCTTCCTCTTTGGCGGAACGAGAAGGTTTACCCGCCGTTGCGAGGAGACCCTTCCCTTCGACTGCGTCGTGGGTGGGATGAGACACCCTGGAAAAATCGGCATTCTCATGGTGACAGGCTCCCTCGATGATCCCCTGCCGATGGGTCTTCGCAGGGGCATGATCGATCGCTCCTGTCGTCAGGATATCACGCTCCCCCCTTCTCGTCAATGCACCCATTCGACGAGGCCGATCGATCCATGAACAATGCTCGATCGGCGTCAACCCCGCCCCTCCTCAGGGCACGGCGGGGGGGCTTTCGTGCACGGGAGCCTCGAAGAGGATCTTCCCCTCCCGATCGAAGAGGCGCAAGGTGGGACGCCCATCGTCGTCTTCGCCCAAAGCGACGAGGATCTCCCCTGCTGCGTCGTAGAAGACGAGACCGGCTTGCCCCCCCTCGGTCAGCACGATGCCGGCACGCGGGCGGCTCTCTGCGTCGTAGAGAACGAGATCCGGTCCTCCCTCGTCGAGGGAGAGTTCGAGGCGCAGACGTCCCTTCCGATCGTGGAAGGTGGAGA
>CAZTSL010000066.1:0-21480 GCA_964616915.1 uncultured bacterium | reverse complement strand
GTCGGTTGCGGCGCTCCAGCACCCCGATGCGGGCTTCGAGATCGAGGGGGGGCAAGCGTTACTCCACGCGGACGAGATCGTCGGGGACTTCATCCTCGAGGACTTCGATGCCGGAGATGCTCCCCGTCACACCGGGGACAGGGGGGAGATTCCCCACCTGCACCGAGGTGCTCGTCAGCGTTCCCGTCATGATCTGGCGCCCATCCTCCCGCACCCCGAGGGTGAAGATCAGTTTCGCGTCCACGATCGTGACTTCCGGATCGTGGATCTCCACATCGGTGGGGTCGCTCTCGCCGATGATCGTGTCTCCGGAGACACGATAGCGTCCCTGGAAGAAGAAGACCACGCTCTCATCCGCCTCCCATTCCCCGGGATCCCGGCTGTCGTTCGTGGCGGGGGGGATCGGGTCGGCGTCGGTCCCCTTCCCCCGGAAAGTATGCGTCTCCTGATCGACCTTGAAGTCGTAGTAGAACTGGAAGGAGATGTTGAAGGGATCGGCGACCTCGGTGAAGGTGAGGAAGAGGGTGTCGTCGAATTCCACCCCTTCCCCGTCCGTGGGCGCCGAAGTCTCGGCCTCCGTCTGGGAAGCCGTCTCCCCCGTTTCTGGCGTGGTGCCGGTGTCGTCGCTTCCCTCCACTTCCCCCTTCCCTCCCGTTTGGGCTTCCGTTTCCTCGGTGGGGGGGGTCACGATGAAGAAGCTCGTATAATCGATGCCGGTCTCGTTGCCGGCGAGATCCCGGAGTCCCTTGTGGATGACGATGTCGTAGATCGCTCCCATCGTGAGGTCGTCGGGGGGATCGAGGCGATAGGTATGATCCGCCGGTGCCTCCTCCGAATCGATTTTTCGGGGAATCCCACAGACCTCTTCGATCGATGCGAAGGCCTCCCGTGCGACCGCCGTCAACGCGAAGGGGATCTTTCGACCTTTTTCACCGCTCTCCCCCGCTTCCTCCGTCGCCCGGGCCATGAGATCGATATCGAGCGTGCTTTCCACGATCGGCTCGGAGAAACGGATCAGGATCGATCCCCCCTGTTCGAACGATGCCCCGGCGGCGGGATTGAAACAGACGACTCGCGGCGGCGGATCATACGACGTGCATGCCGTGGCAAAGGTCACCCCCATCACGAGAAACGGAAAGAAAAGCAGGCTCATACTCCGTTTCTTCATGATACGCTTTCCTCCCGTACCAGACGCTTTCCATCGGTAGGGAATCCGTACGACGTTTCCCTCCTCATCATCATAATCGAGGGGGAGGGAATTGTAAAGCCGGGCTTCTGCCTGGAGGACGAAGGGGCTCGGGGGATGCGGCCGGGATTTGGGGTCTCAAGTTTTCACGGTTCTCGACCGATGGAAGTAAGGGAGAAGATTTGCCGAAACGATCTTTGTCTCCGCGGCTGGACGTTCGATCCCAGAGGGAAAGATCCCGGATGGGACGCCCGGGAGCGAGAGACCTCACGCACAGAATCATCAGGACGAGGAATGGCGATGCGGATCGCAACGGGATGGAGCACGGCACAGAAGGCCACGATGGCCATCCGGGAGAGTTACGGGATGATGCGTGATCGTCTGGGGGAGGATCCCGACTTTCTGGTCCTCCATGCGACCGAGGCCTATGATCCAGAGGTGCTGCTGGCCGAACTTCGGCGGAGTGCTCCCGGCGTCCCGATCCATGGGGGGACGAGTTGCCAGGGGGTGATGACGGAGGCGGGGTTCCACGGCCGGGAGGGGAGGGGCGTGGCCCTCCTCGGAATCGAAGACCGGCAAGGGGCCTATGGCACCGGCGCGGCGATCCTTGGGGAGAAGGCGGGGGAGGCCGCGGTCACCGCCGTGAAGAAGGCCCTGGAGAACGCGGATCAGACGGGGGTCGTCCCCGACATGGTCTGGATCACCGCGGCCCCCGGACGGGAAGAGGCCTGTATCGCGGCGATCGAGGGGTACCTCGGCAGGGGCGTGCCGATCGCGGGCGGCTCCTCGGCGGACGACACCGTTGCGGGACGGTGGCGGCAATTCGCCCATGGGGAGGTCTTCGAGGATGCGGTGGTCGTCTCCACCCTCTTCCCCGCGGCGAGGACGATGTTCGCCTTCCACAGCGGCTACGAACCGGAGGCGTGGCACGGGACCGTGACCCGGGCAGCGGGGCGAATCCTCTACGAAATCGACGGGAGGCCCGCGGCAGAGGTCTACGACGAATGGACCGGGGGGGCCCTTTCCCCCTATCTGACGCAACCGGGGAACATCCTGGCGCATACGACGCTCCATCCCCTTGGCCGCATCGTGGGGCGGATCGGAGGGCAACCCTACTTCCACCTCTCCCATCCCGACCAGGTTCTGCCCGGCGGCGCGATCTCTCTTTTCACCGAGGTCCACGACGGGGAGGAACTCTGGGCGATGCGGGGAACCCCGGAGAACCTCGTCCAGCGGGCGGGGCGGGTCGCGGCTTCCGCGATCGAGCGCTATGGCGTCCCCCCCGAGGATGTTGCCGGGGCCCTTGTGATCTACTGCGCGGGTTGCATGCTCACCGTGGCGCCGGAGATGGATCGCGTGGCGGCTGGCGTGCGTGAGGCGATCGGGCAAAATCCCTTTCTGGGCACCTTCACCTTCGGGGAGCAGGGCTGCTTTCCGGCTGGTGAGAACCGGCATGGCAACCTGATGATTTCCGTGCTCGTCTTCGGTAGGGAAGAAGAAGGGATCTGTGTCCATGAGTGAGGAAGCGCTCCGCGAAGCCCTGATCGATCTGGAACGCGCGCGAAAAGAGGCGGAGGCCTTCCGGAAGGAAGCGGAGAGTCTCCTCTCGGGGCTCCAGATCCTTACACTTTCCGAGAGTACCTCGGAGATGTTCGCGCGTCTCCTCGACCTTCTGCAAGGGGCGATCGGCTCCTCGGCATCTTTCGTAATGGTGCGGCGAAAGGACGGCGACTTCGTCGTGGAGAGTTCGACCGACGCCCGTTTCCTGGGGAGCCGGTGGCCGGTGGGGCGTTTCCTTTCGGGGGTGCTCCGGGGGAGACCGAAGGCCTGTTTCGACGTCGAGGAGATCGCGGAATGGCGTGCCCAGCCGTCTTCTCTTCGCACGGAGGTCGCCTCGGCCCTCCACCTTCCGCTGCGGGGGAAGCGGCAGGACGCGGTGCTCGTCTGCACGCACCCGGAGCGCGGATTCTTTCGTCCGTCCCATCTTCGTCTGGCCAAACGGCTCTCCCTCCTCGCCTCGCAGGCGCTTGCGCACAAGGACCTTCAGCACGAGGTTCTGGAACGGGCCCGTCTCTTCTCCCTTTCGCCCGACATGCTCGGGATGATCGGCTTCGACGGGACGTTGCGCTGCGCGAATCCGGCCTGGGAAGCAACGCTCGGCTTCGGAGAGGAGACGCTTCAGAACGGATCGTTCTGGGAGCGGTTCGTGCATCCGGAGGATCTGCCTGGAACCCGGGCCGAGCTGGCCCCCCTCCTCGATGGGAAGCGCTCTTGCGCCACCTTCGAGAACCGTTGCCGCACCGAGCGAAACGAGTGGTGCTGGTTCCACTGGAGCGTGGCGGCGGTCGTGGAGGAGGAACTCCTCTACGTCATCGCCACCGATATCACGGAACGCAGAACGATGGAGGAAGCGTTGCGCCGCAGCGAGGAGCGCTACGCGCTGGCGGCGATGGGCGCCAAGGATGGGCTCTGGGATTGGGATCTTCCGGCGAACAAGATCTACGTGAGTCCCCGATGGAACGTGATGGTCGGCAACGCGGAGGTGGAAGGGGTCCTCGACCGGGAGGCGTGGTTCGGCTTCGTCCATCCCGAGGATCGGGCTCCCTTGCGGCGTAAGATCGCGAGACGGATTTCCGAGAATGCCCGGCATATCGAAAACGAACACCGCATCCTCCATCGGAGCGGCTATCCGATCTGGGTCCACTTCCGGGGGTTGATCGTGCGGGATTCGGAGGGGCGGACCGTACGGATGGTCGGCTCGCAGACCGACATCACGGAGCGCAAGCGCCACGAAGCGGAGTTGCGCTACCGCGCCCGGCACGACCAGCTCACCGGCCTGGCCAACCGTACGCTCTTCCGGGAGCGGCTCCAGCAGGTGATCGATCGGAAGAAACGGGATCCCCACCACGAGTTCGCCGTCCTCTTCCTCGATCTCGACCGCTTCAAGCACCTCAATGAGAGTCTGGGCCATCTGGCCGGGGACGCCCTCCTCGTGGAGATCGCCCGGCGGCTGAAAGGATGTGTGCGCAAGGGGGACACGGTCTCCCGCTTCGGGGGGGACGAGTTCACGATCCTCCTCCACGAGATCGAAGATGCCGGGGAAGCGAAGGAGGTCGCGGAGCGCATCCAGCAGGCGCTCTCCCGTCCCTTCGACATCTTCGGCCAGGAGATCCATACGAGTGCGAGTATCGGGATTGCGCTCAGTTCCGGAGGGGACTACGACGAGGAGGCCTTCCTGCGTGACGCGGACATCGCGATGTACCGCGCGAAGGCTCTGGGGAAGGCGCGCTGTGAACTCTTCGACCGTTCGATGCACCAGGAGGCGGTCGGCCGGCTCGAGATCGAAACGGAACTGCGCAGTGCGATCGAGGCGGAAGCGTTCGTCCTCTACTACCAGCCGATCGTGGCTCTCGATACCCTCCGTCCCATCGGTTTCGAGGCGCTCATCCGGTGGCGTCATCCCACGCGGGGGATCGTCCCGCCCCTCTCGTTCATCCCGATCGCCGAGGAGACGGGGTTGATTCTGCCGATCGGTCTCTGGACGCTGCGGCAGGCATGCAGGGATCTCCTCTCCTGGCAGCGGGATTTTCCCGACCTCGAGACGCTCGGGGTCTCGGTCAACCTCTCGGCGCGGCAATTCGGGCATCCCGGGATCCTTTCCCAGATCGAGACGATCCTCGAGGAGACGGGGGTGCGGCCGAACGATCTGAAGCTGGAGTTGACGGAGAGTTGCGTACTCGCGGCTCCGGAGAACGCGCAGACGATCCTCGCCCGGCTCGAGGCGCTCGACATCACGCTGTGCATGGACGATTTCGGGACGGGCTACGCCTCTCTGAGCTATCTTCACCGCTTCCCCTTCGACGTACTCAAGATCGACCGTTCCTTCATCCGGAATCTCGGGGTGGAGAAGGAGAGCACGGAGATCGTGCGATCGATTCTCTTTCTGGCCCAGCGGCTCGACAAGGTGGTGATCGCCGAAGGGGTGGAGACGGAGGCGCAGCTTGCCTGGCTGCGCAAGGCAGGGTGTCCCTATGCGCAGGGGTACCTCTTTGCAAAGCCTCTCCCGCCGGAGAAGGTGGCGGAATATCTCGCCGGAACGTCGGGTTTCGTTCCGCTCCTGTCGGCCGTGGAATCGAACGGGCGGTGAAGACTCGGTAGACCACAGCGTGGACGTGCGATGTCGGGAAGGAAGAAAGCCAAGGCCGCACCGGCGTGGAGCAGGATTGATCCATGAAAGACGCACGATCGCTCACGCCTCACGCCTCACGCCTCACGCCTCGGCGCAGGCCGGTGAAGTGCGAAAAAGTTCCGGGTGGGTTTCAGGGATCGATCCTGGACGAACCCCGAAGAGAAGTTGCTTTTCGGGGCTCCTTCTGCTAGGCTTTCCGCGCCAGGACGAGCGAGCCAAACGATCACCGTACGGGTGCGAGTCGAGGGGGTCATGGGAGAAAAGATCGTCTGCCGGAACAAGAAGGCACGGTTCAACTATACGATCGAGGAGACGATCGAGGCAGGGATCGTGCTGCTGGGTACCGAAGTGAAGTCGCTTCGGCAAGGGAAGGCGAACATCACCGACAGCTACGCTCGCTTCCGGAAGGGGGAGGTCTTCCTGATCGGAGCCCACATCAGTCCCTACGACTTCGGCACCCATGAGAACCACGATCCTCTGCGGGAACGCAAGCTCCTTCTTCATCGCCGCGAGATCCGCCGCCTCCTCACGAAGGTCACCCAACGGGGCTACACCCTCGTCCCTCTCGAGATCTACTTCAAGGACGGGCATGCCAAGGTACGACTCGCGTTGGGGAAGGGGAAGAAGCTCTACGACAAGCGGGAAACGATGCGCAAGCGGGAAGTGAAGCGGGAGATCGACCGTGCCGTCAAGCAGCGCTACCGCTGAGGCTCGGGCGCTTCGGTTTCGGGGTCCATTCCTTCGGGGAGCCGGAAGAGGCGTGCCGCATTGCGGGACACCTCGGTTGCAAGGGTCTCGAGGGGAAGGGATTTGAGCATGGCGAGGAAACGGGCGGTATGGACCACGAAGGCCGGCTCGTTGCGCTTCCCCCGCTCCGGCACGGGGGCCAGATAGGGCGCGTCCGTCTCGAAGAGGAGCCGGTCGAGGGGGACGAAGCGGGCGACCTCCTGCACTTCATGGGCTTTCTTGAAGGTGACGATGCCGGAGAAAGAGATGAAGAAGCCCAGATCGAGCGCCCGGCGGGCCATGGAGAGGCTTCCGGTGAAACAGTGGATCACCCCCTCCTCAACGCCGCTCTCCTCGAGGATCGCCAGGGTCTCCGCCTCTGCCTCCCGGCTGTGAACGACGACGGGGAGATCGAGTTTCCTGGCTCGTGCGAGTTGTTCCGCGAAGTCGTCGATCTGACGCTGCCGGGGGGCGTGCATGTAGTGGAAGTCGAGGCCGATCTCACCGATGGCCACGACCCCCTGTCGGGTGGCGAGGGCTTCGAGCCGCTCCCATGCGTCTTCGGGACGCTTTGCGACCTCGTGGGGATGGATGCCGACCGTGGCATAGATCTCGGACTCCTCTGCGGCGATCTCGATGGCGGTCCGGCTGGAGGGCAGATCGGTTCCGATCGTGATGAGACGTCGCACGCCCGCTTCACGGGCACGCAGGAGGATCGCGGCTCGATCCTCGTCGAACATGTCGAGGTGCAGGTGCGTGTCAATGAACATCGTTTCGTTTCCTCTTCCCGGGATTCGAGGCGTGTGGGGTTTCCTCGCTGGCCAGGAGCGCATCGAGGGCCTCCCCTTCGAGGACGAGGGAGCGCTCCTCCTTCGGGAGGTAGAGGGTGACCTGGCGTTTCAGGACATCGATGCGGGTGACCCGCCCGGGTCCTTCCGGCGTTTCGATCGTCTGACCCACCTTGGGGAGCGATCGCCGCATCTGCCGGTAGAGATCGTGTTCGTAGACGAGGCAGCACATCAGGCGGCCGCAGCGCCCCGAGACCTTGCTCGGATTGAGGGAGAGTCCCTGGTCTTTGGCCATCCGGATCGAGACATGGGCGAAATCGACGAGGAAGGTGGAACAGCAGAGTTCCCGGCCGCAGTGGCCGAGGCCGCCGAAGAGTTTCGCCTCGTCCCGCACGCCGATCTGGAGCATTTCGATCCGAATGCGGAGGCGTTGGGCCAGATCCCGCACGAGCGCACGGAAGTCGATGCGCCCTTCGGCGGTGAAGAAGAAACATGCCTTCCGGGCGTCGAGGAAGTAGGAAACCTTGACGAGTTTCATCGGAAGTTTCCGGGCTTTGATCCGTTCGAGGCAGACTTGCCGGGCATATTCCTCCCGCTTTCGGTTTTCCGCCTGCTGGATGAGGTCGTCGCTGGTCGCTTTCCGGAGGACTTTCCCTTCCACCGCTCGTTGTGTCCCCTCATCGGGGGGAACCACGACCCGGCCGAGCCGAAGTCCCTTTGCGCTCTTCACGACGACCTGATCGTAGCATCGAAGGGGGGCGAGATCGGTGGAGAAGTACCCGATCTTTCCAGCCCGTTCGAATCGGACGCCTACCACGAGCATCATCTTTTCCTTTCATCGCCGCGGAGCGTGCGTGCTCCATTCCACGGGCTCTCCTCGGTTCATCCCTCGCCAGCGGTTGCGAGGGAGAGGAGGAGGTCCTCCAGGGTGAGGAGACGGTTCGCATTCTGATGGAGTGCCTCCTTGGCCCGTCCGACTGCTTCGAGTGCCGTGAGGATCTGCGAAGGCGCGCAGGTGGGAGCGAGCCGGAGCAGCTCTTCTTCGAGATCGAGGTTGAAGGGGCGCCCCCCTCCGCAGCGGACCACGAGGAGATCCCGGAACCAGGTCTCGAAGAAGGTGAGCATATCCTCGAGGTCGTCCCCTTTCGAAAGCACCTCGGCGAATGCCAGGATCTCGTCCCCCCGGTCGGGTGAAAGCGAAAGGAGGCGCTCGATCCGCTCGCGCCGCAGGTCGAGCCGTTCTTCATTTTCGAGGAGATCGAGCGCACGGCCGAGGCTTCCCTGGGCGATCGCCGCGATTGCCGCCGATCGTTCTTCCGGGACGCCACGCTTCCGGAGTTCTGCTTCGAGGAGGGGGGCGGGGAGGGGGGAGAAACGGAGCAACTGGCAGCGGGAGCGGATCGTGGGAAGGAGCAGATGGGGGCTTGCGGTCAGGAGGAGAAAGACCGTCGATACCGGGGGCTCCTCCAGGGTCTTGAGGATCGCATTGGCCGCGGCCGTATGAAACGACTCCGCGGACTCGACGATCACCACTCGATGGGAACCTTCGTAGGGCTTGTAGGAGAGTTCATGCTGTAACGCCCGGATCTGTGCGATCTTGATGAATTTCCCCTCGGGTTCCACGTGGAGGACGTCGGGATGGTTCCCATGCTCGATCTTTCGGCAAGAGAGGCAGGTATCGCACGGATCGACCCCTCCTGCGACGCAGTTGAGCATCTTGGCCACCTCCTGAGCGAAACGGCGCTTGCCGATCCCGGAGAGCCCGCAGAAGAGATAGGCGTGCGCGATTCTCCCCCCGGCAAATGCCCGCTGGAAGACCTCGATCTGCTCCCGGTGGCCGATGATACTCCGATACGACATGATCGTTCATTCTAGCAAAGGCGCATGCGGCTGACAACCGCAGGCCGATCAAGCCTACCAACCGACGTGGATGCCGGGATTGAAGGTCATGAAGAAGGTATCGTCCTCGAAGGTCGTGAAGTGGGAGAGGATCGTGCCGGTGATCGCGAAGTGATCGGTGAGGTGGATGACGAAACCGGGGCCGATGAGGCCGACGATGGCCCTATCGGTTGCGGTATCGGGATCGTCGGGGGTGCGCACGCCGATCCCCACCCCCATCTGGAAGCCGCCGCGGAAGCGCTCCCAGAGAGGAAATTCCCGGTAGCCACGAAGATTGAGGGTAGAGATCCACTGGGTCACCGGAAAGGCGCTCCCCGACGAATCGCCGAGTTCGGCAAAATGGAGCTGGTTGACCCACCCGATCGAGAAACGGGGGCGCGGCACGTACTCGATGGCCAGGAGAAAGCCGGTGCCATGGGCGAGATTCGTCTCGGCGGTGCGGGAGAACATCCCCTTGACGAAGATCGCGGGCTCCTGGGCCCAAGCCGGATGCTCCCCCCCCGCCGCAGCGAGAATGAGGAGGAGAACCCCCCAATAGAAATGTGCGCCCCACCGCGCCTGGAGCGGTCGCAGCGTCATCCGAGAAGGTGCTCCTCGAGGAAATGGGCGATATCCCCAAGCGCTTTGAGGAGGTTCTCCCGCTTCGTGAAACCGTGTCCCTCGTCCTCGTACACGTCGTATCGAACCGGAATGCCCCGTTTCCTGAGTTTTTCCACGATCTGATCGCTCTCCGCCTTCACGACGCGGGGATCGTTGGCGCCCTGAAGGATGAAGAGGGGGGCGCGGATTCGATCGACGTAGTGGATCGGAGAGCGTTCCTGTAGGAAGGCGAGTTCCGTCTCCGGGTCCCCGACCCAGGTGTCCATGAAGCGTTTCCAGAAGGGGGGGACGCTCTTGACGAAGGTCACGAGGTTGGAGGGGCCGACGAGATCGACGCCGCAGGCCCAGTAGTCGGGCAGGCGCGTGAGTGCGGAGAGGGTGGCAAATCCCCCGAAACTCCCACCAAAGATCCCGATGCGCTCTGGATCGACCCAATCGAGTCCCTGGAGAAACTTCGCTGCGGCCTCGATGTCCCTGAGTTCTGCGCCCCCCCAGTCGTGGTGGATCAGTTTCTGGTACGTCTTCCCATACCCCGTGCTCCCCCGGATATTTGGGGCAAGCACAGCGATCCCCCTGTGGAGGAGGTACTGATAGAGACCACTGTAGTTGTACTGGGGGCGCTCCTGCATCTCCGGTCCGCCGTGGATCGAGACGAGGACGGGGAGGTTGTCGCTGGGGGAATGGGGACGGTAGAGAAAGGCAGGGATCCGACGTCCATCGGCGGAGAGGAAGGAGACGAGTTGCGGCTCCACCATGATCTCCAGCGGAATCCCATGGGCATCGTTGGCCGTGAGCTTCGTAAGGGTCCCGCTGGAAAGATCGAGGAGGTGGAGATTTCGGACCTCCCGGCCGGAGGAGAAGAGGAAACCGAGCCTCTTCCCCGAGGGATCGAAGGTGAGATCCTCGATGACTCCCTTGGGGAGGTCGGGGAGTTCGAGGCAGCGGTTGCGCTTCAAGTCCCGGACGTAGAGGCGGCTATACCCCCCCTCGTTGACCGTCCAGGCGAGGTGGTCGCCGGCCAGGTCGGCCTGTTCCACGTCCCAGTCGGGGGTCTCGATCCACCGGATCGTCTCCGTGGTGAGATCGAAGAAGGCGAGCGCCTTGAAATCACGCTCCCGGTCGGAGATGAGGTAGAATCCGGAGCCATCCCCGGCCCACATCACCGGGAAATGGACCGCTTCCCCCGAATGCGCGGTGAGATTGCGCACCCGCCCCGTATCGAGGTCGAAGAGATGGATGTCCGTATCCGTGTTCATCTGCATCGAGGTCAAGAGGAGGCGCCGCCCATCCGGCGACCAGGCAAAGGGGAAGACGACGAGGTTCTCGGCAAAGAGGGTTTCCCGTTTCCCGGTGCCCAGGTGGAGGCGGAAGATGTCCATCGCCGCCGGATTCTCCACGTTGGAGGCGAAGGTGATCGAGGCCCCATCGGGGGAAAAGGGGTGAGTGCCAATGAGATGGCGCGCCTCGTCGTTCGTGGTGAGGCGCCGCACCGCTCCCCCTTCGTTGGAGACGAGGTAGAGCTGATGGCACTCGTTGCCATGATGATCCATCATGAAGAGGAGCGATTTCCCATCCGGGGACTCCGCCAGGAGGCGGGGAGTATCCTCGGTATAGGTGGTCAACTGGACGGCTTCCCGCGCCGGGGCATCGATGCGCTGGCGCCAGATGTTGTACTGGCCGCTACGGTTGGAGATGTAGAAGATATCTCCCCCCTCCCCGGCGAAGACGAAGTTGCCTTGATGGGAGTAGACATGGGAGAATCGTTCGAACGGGTAGGTCTGGGACATGGAAGACGTTCCTCCTGGATCGTTCGGAATCATCGTTCGGGTTTCGGGTCCGGTGAGCGCGCGGTTCGAGGGCGCACGGCGGTCAAAGGGGCGGCTTCCTCTGTGAGAAGTCGGTGGTCTGCTCGAAGTCGTGGGCGATCCCGAGGAGGCTCGATTCCCGGAACGCCGGCCCGATCAGTTGCATGCCGATCGGGAGGCCCGCGGAGGAGAAACCGCACGGCACCGAGATCGCGGGGAGTCCCGCCAGGTTCACCGTGGCGGTGAAGACGTCGGCCAGGTACATCTGGAGGGGGTCCTCGACCTTCTCCCCGATCCGGAAGGGGGGGAAGGGGGAGACCGGGGCAAGGATCGCGTCGCAGTGCCGGAAAGCCTCCGAAAAGTCGTTCCGGATCGCGGTGCGGACCTGCTGGGCGCGATCGTAGTACTCCTCGTAGTAGCCGGAGGAGAGGACGAAGGTGCCGAGCATGATCCTCCGCTTCACCTCACTTCCGAACCCTTCACTGCGGGATCGGAGGTAGAGGCGAGAGATATCACCGGCGTTTGCGGAGCGGTATCCGTAGCGCACGCCGTCGTAGCGGGCGAGGTTCGAGCTGGCCTCCGCGGCGGCGATGATATAGTAGGTCGCGATCGCGTACGGGGTATGGGGCAGTGAGATCGTCTCGATCGGGTAGCCCAGATCGGCGAAGCGTTCGCGTGCCGCCTCGAGAGCGGTCCGAACCTCGGGATCGATCCCCTCACCGAAGTACTCCCGCGGCCATCCGAGGATCTGTGGTCGCTTTCGCTCGCGCTTCCAGGCCACGGAGGGGGGATCGTGCGGGAGCGAGGTGGAATCGTTGGGATCATGTCCCTCGATCACCTCGAAGATCCGGGCGCAGTCCTCGACCGTGTCACCGAGGACCCCGATCTGATCGAGGGAGGATCCGAACGCGACGAGTCCGAATCGGGAAACGGTGCCGTAGGTCGGTTTCAGGCCGTAGACGCCGCAGAAGGCGGCGGGTTGTCGGACCGAGCCACCGGTATCGGAGCCGAGCGCGACGGCAGCGGCGTCCACCGCCACGGCGACGGCGGAGCCCCCGCTCGACCCCCCGGGGACGAAGTCGGGGTTCCAGGGGTTGCGCGTCTTGGAGAAGGCCGAGTTCTCGGTGGAGGAGCCCATCGCGAACTCGTCGAGGTTCGTCTTGCCGAGGATGATCGCGCCCTCGGCGCGGAGCCTGCGGATCACGGTGGCATCGAAGGGGGGCACGAAGTTGGCGAGGATTCGGGAGGCGCAGGTCGTGGGGATGCCGGCGGTGGCGATGTTGTCCTTGACCGCGATCGGCAATCCTGCCAGTTTTCCCACCCTTTCCCCCCGGCGGCGGCGCTCGTCGATCGCCTCGGCCTCGGCGAGGAGTGCCTTGCGATCCCTGACGTGGAGGTAGGCGTGCAAGCGCGGCTCGACCGCGGCGATCCGGTCGAGAAAGGCGGTCACGACCGAAACGGCGGAGAGTTCCCCGGCCTCGAGCAAGGCGAGGAGTTGCGTCGCGCTCTTCCGATGGTGTTCCACGCGCTTCTTTCCCGAGTGGGGGCGTGCGGCTTCACCCGGGCGTCTCCTGGGAGTCGCACGGAGGCGGATCCGAAGCCGCAGCCGGTTGGTGATCTCAGCGGTCGATGACGAGGGCGGGATCCCCGAGGAGCGTCCATCCGAGGAGGACATCGAAGAGTTCTGGGGCCTCTTCGGCGAGTTCACGCTTCGCCTCGAGGATCGCTTTCCCGATCGGGGTTCCTGGGGTGAGGAGGCGCGGCATGAGGTAGCGACCCAGGGCCGCCTCCGCGGAGGAGCGGGTCAGCGTGGAGGAGCCGAGCACCGCGGCGGCACCCCGGTTGCCCGAGAGGAGGAGCTTGTGGCCGAGCGTGTTGAACTCGGGGGAGACGAAGTAGGTGTTCCAGCATCCCCACTGGGAGACGACGGTGGGGCGATCCGCGTTGGAGAGCGCCTCCGCCTCCTCGGTGGTGAAGAGTCCCTTGTACGACCAGGAGGTCATCGAAGAATGCCCGAAGTAGCTCGTCAGGGCCACGCCCCCCTCGATCGCGGAGAGGAGATCGGCCCGGGCCGATTCCACGTCGAGGTCGTCGAGATAGACGCGGGTGAAATCCCAATCTCCGGGAAGCATCTCGATGAAGTCGTCGCTCGCCTGGGCGAAGGAGGAGGCGGAATCGCGTGCATCCGCGGCGAAGACGGCTTTCCGGGCATATCCCTTCCCCTCGTAGGTGAGCGTCTTTTCGATCATCGAGGCGAGTTCCTCGTTCGTGCGGACCGGGAAACGCCCGATGGCGACATCGGGTTTCCCGTCACCGTCGATGAAGGCATAGGCGGTGTCACTCGGAGCGAAACTGACGATCTCTCCGGCGGAGAGATAGATCGTGGGGAGGAAGCTGATGGCGCCCTGGCCGAGATGATCGAGGTAGTCATAGGAGTCGCCACCGACGAGGAGGACGTATTCGACGCCAAGCTCGCGCACCGCCTCGGCGATATAGCGTTCGATCGCCTCCGGCCCGAAGATCCCGCCGCCAAAACGCGCATAGACGTCCTCCACATCGACGAGTTTGACGCGGAAGCCTTCCTTTTCCCGGGCCTCGATGAGGGGGGCGAGTCCTTCGAGGAAGTCGGGGTGGGAGATGATGAGATAGTCCGCCGGATCTCCGAAGAGATCGACGGGAGGACGGGGTGCCCGGAATTTCGGGGTCAGGAGGGCATCCTGGGAGACGACCCAGTAGTCGGCCGGAGTCCCGGCACCGGCGAAGCGGACGGCGAAGGCGCCATCGAGCGCTTCGAGCTGCAGGGACTCGAGGCGGACGATCTCGTCTTTGGCTCTCCGATAGACCACGACCTCGGAACTCGGGAGATTCTCGACGCGGAAGGCCTTCCCCTCCGCGGAGAAGTGGAGCATCCCCCCCTTGGCGACGAAGGCTCTGGGATACTTTACGCCGAAGGCATCGAGGTAGATGAGATCCCATCGGGCCCCGGTATCGGCGGGGAGGGTGAGGGTGAGACGGTTGGATCCCTCCTGGAGGAGGCCGGCGTCGAGGGGAATGAAGAGAGGCTCGTCTTTGAGGCCGTCGAAGTACTTCTCGGCCACGGTCTCGCCGTTGAGCTGCACGACGATGTGATGATCGGGATTGCGGTTGGGCCACTGGGTTGCGCCCCAAAGGGAGACCCAGAGCTGGGGTTCGAAGCGTCCGGGTCGGTACGCGTCGATATCGATCTCGAACTGGAAGGTCTCGGGGGAGGTGAAGGCGAGCATCTTCGTGTCGTACCAGGGGTCGCCGTTCGGGGCGGAGAAGCTGTAGCCGAGATCCCGCTCCTGCGAAGCGTTTTCGAGATACGATTCCGCTACCGGGGTTCCCTTCTGGGGGAAGTGGTCATCGACGGCGATCCGGGGGCCGGATGCGGGATCGAGGAGGAGGCGGTAGACGTTCGTGTGCGTATAGAGGGAATCGAGGGCCTGACCGTAGAACTCGATGTAGCTTCCGGGTCCGAAGAAGGCTTCGCCGGAGGTATGGATCGGAATCTTCTTTCCCTGGTTTTCGAGGGTGGCCCATGCCATGGGGTAGCCGCCAAGATCGAATCCTGCCCCCTGGAGATCCTCGAAACGGACGCGGTAGATGCCGGACGTTTCGACGAGGAGGTCGGCGACGTGGATCCCCCCTTCGGGAAGTTTCGCGCCTTGCATCCGATTCAGGGTCGCAGCGATCGAATCGCGCCGCTGCGCTTCCCGGGATTCTTCCAGGGCGGCGTGTTCGGTACCGATTTGCTCCCAGTCGATCGGTTCGGAGGAGACCCGTTTGCCGTAGTCTCTTCCGATGTCGAAGGGGCCGTGGAAGCGTTCCTGGGTGAGGATATCGATGTCGGCGATCATGAAGCGGCGAATCCGGGGATCCCGGACGACGAAGGAATAGTCGCGCCGATCGAGGGAATCCCCGGCCCTGCTCGGAATGGGGAGGGTCGTGAGGCGGCGCCATCCCGATCGGGTCGAGCCATAGACGTGGAAGCCGATATTTCCCGATTCCGTGGCGGTGGACCAGGAGATGCGGGTACCGGCGCGGGTGCGCTTCGCCCGGAACCAGGCGAGGGAAACGGGGGTCGTGGCGGTGCCGATGTTGCTCGTGAGATCGGTCGTCCCCTGACTTGCGGTGTAGCTCTTCCGCAGCGTCACCGTGGCGGGGTTACACGGGTCGATCTCGTAGAGATCCGTTCCAGCGTTCGTGGGACGGGTCATCCCGTAGAGCACATCGTCGAAGGAGAAACCCAGACCGGTCATCGTGTCGGTGATCGTTCCCACGTTCCCGAGGTTCGTCGTGGGAAGGGTGCAGGGGGGCGTGCAGGCGGCAAGATCGGTCGCCTTGACGACGCGGAGCTGATTGAGGCTCGGCTTCGAGACGATGAACATCGAGCCGGCCGGGATGCTCGTTCCGGCGAAGGGACCGGTGGTGCAGGCGATGTCGAGACGGTTGAAGGCGATGTCGCCGTTGACCGAGGTGCTGAAATCGAGATCTCCGAAGAAGATCACATCACCGGTCTGCAGATCGATCGTATAGATGTTGTTCGTATTATCCTGGGAGACGTAGAGCACGGGAGAGGCTCCCGGACTGAAGGCGAGCCTGTGGTTGATCTTCGGGTTTCCCGTCCCTGGATCGATCTGAACGTTACAATCCGCAGGTGTGGCGAGGCAGTCGCTACTTCCCCCCAGGATCGTCGAGAAATGGGGGATGAAGAAGGCGATCCTTCCGTCGCTGAGCTTGTGTTCCGTATAGTAGACGATCCCCGTATTCGGATGGCGTGCGGCAGAAGTGGTGAGAAAGAGGGCTTTCCCGATATCCGTGGCGTTGAAGGCATTGTTGAGGTCGAAGAAGCTCACCGTGGAGGGGTTCAGATGGTTCGTTCCGAAGAGGAGGCCATCCTGCGCCAGGCCTGCTTCCGGTGAACACCAGATCCACAGCGAGAAGAGGGAGAACGCGAGGATTCGTATCCCATCGTGTCGAGGTTTCCGGTTCTTCATGATCCATCCTCCGGCTGACGTTTCCCGCCGCCTCCGGTAGCGGTGACGACGACCCTTTCCGGGCATTCTACGCCACTTTTCGTATTTCCGCATTTCCCCACCGGAACCCGCCCGGTATCGAGAGATCGAGGTGGTCGATCCTCCGGTGAACGGTTCGCGGGATGATTTCGAGACTACGATTTCTGAATCCTACCACAGCTTGGGTACGATTTGCAAAGAATTCCCGATGAAGATTCCCGATCTGCTCTCTTCCGCTCCTCGGAGCGTCTTTCCCCTCCCCCCCACGGATCGCGCGTGGTTGGGGGGGGTTTACGATAACCCATTGAAAGAAAAGGAAATTTCAACGAGAGTGCCTGAAAGTTTTCCCTTGAAAAAGGAGCGCAACTCTGCTATATTTCCTTTTCGACTGGATTGGGTGCGGATAAATCATTCCTACCGGCTTCTCTCGTACATCAGTTCGATGAATCGGTATACGTCTCGGCGCTTTTCGTCGCTGCAAACGGGGGGATGATTCTTCGTCGAACGCAGGAAGAATCGATGGCCTCCGCGCTGCGAGGGAGAAAGCGGACGAGAACCGATGGAAATCTCCCGCTGCACCGTTCGGAAGGGGAGCGGTGTTTTCCCCCATTCCTACCTCTTCGTCCAGTAGGGGGTGAAACATGAGGGATCGCTGCGAAGATGCCCTCCCACGGAATGGAGAACGTTGGGCAGGGGGGGAGTTTCGTTTCTTTCCCCACTCCGGTCTCGGAACCATGAGCGTTTTCGTCTTTCCTGGAAGTGCACGCAAGAAGGGGAGAGCGAGTTGTGCAAGAGAGATGGAAGGAAGTGCTGGATTTCCTGAGATCGAAGCTGCCGCCTCAACATTTCGAGACGTGGATTTCGCCGATGCAGTTTCTCGATTTCGAAGGGGAAACGCTCAATGTCGAAGTTCCGAACAGCTTCTTCAAGTCGTGGATCGAAGAGAACTACGTCGATCTGATCAAGGAAGCGATGAGGCAACGGATGGGACGGGCGTGCAACGTTTCCTTTCAGGTTTCGGAACGACCGGTTCGCAGCCAGCGCACGCCGATTCCGCTCGACGATCTCGCGCCTCCGGCGATGGAAGGGAGCGGGGAGCGGGAACCTTTCCCTCCGATTCCCCGGCCCCATCTCAACCCCCGCTACACCTTCGAGACCTTCATCGTGGGAACGAGCAACCAGTTCGCCCACGCCGCCTGCCAGGCGGTGGCCAACGGTCAGAGCAAGTACAACCCGATCTTTCTCTATGGAGGCGTGGGACTTGGGAAAACCCACCTTCTCAATGCGATCGGTCACCGCTTCCTGGCGAACAAACCCTCGGCCCTCGTCGTCTATACCACGGCGGAAGAGTTCGTGAACGAACTCGTCAGTGCGATCCGGTATGAGCGGATCACCCAGTTCCGGGAGAAGTACCGCAACATCGATCTCCTCTTGATGGACGACATCCAGTTCATCTCCCGGAAGGAACGGACCCAGGAAGAGTTCTTCCACACCTTCAACGCCCTCTACGAGAAGCACACCCAGATTGCGATCACGAGCGATCAGTTCCCCAAGGAGATCCCCGCGCTCGAGGAGCGGCTCCGTTCCCGCTTCGAGTGGGGCCTCATCGCCGACATCCACCCCCCGGAACTCGAAACGAAACTCGCCATCCTCGAAAAGAAGGCCGAGGAGGAGCAGATCCCTCTCCCCAACGACGTCAAGCACTTCCTGGCCACGAACATCACCTCCAACGTCCGGGAACTCGAAGGCGCCTTGATCGGACTCGGGGCCATGGCCTCCCTCTCCGGCAAGCGGATCACGATCGAACTGGCCCAGGACATCCTCAAGAATATCGTCATGAAGGAGGAGGAGCAGGTCACGATCGAAGAGATCCAACGCACCGTGGCCGAATTCTACAACCTCCGCGTCTCCCAGCTCCGATCGAACAACCGACAGAAGGATATCGTCCACGCACGCCAGGTCGCGATGTACCTCGCCCGGATCGTCACGAATGAGTCCTATCCCCACATCGGCGCCCATTTCAACAAGAAGGATCATACGACCGTCATCCATGCATGCCGGCAGATCAAGCAAAAGATGAAAAACGACGAATCATTACGATATATCGTTGATATGCTCCGGAAACAGCTCGAGAAAGAAAGATAATCGTCGTTTGATTGCGATTTATCGCACAGATCAAAAAAAACTCTGCACACTCCCTTCTATATCAACGACTTACGACGTCTTCCCCGTTTTGAGCGATTTCACTCACCCCTTGAAAATCAAGGACTTAGGCGATTGCGTCTTTTCACGCAAACCCTTGAAAATCAAGGACTTGGACCTCCTGTGGGATTTCACGCGATTCCTTGAAAATCAAGGACTTGGACCTGTGGATAACCCTGTGGATAACCTGTGGATAACCTGTGGATAACCTGTGGATAACTCGTGTAGGATTTTCCAACTGTGGATAACCCGGCAGTTATCCACAGCTCCATCCACAGGTCAAATCATCTGAAAAACTCGATGAAACGGGCGATTCCAAAAGTTATCCACATTATCCACAGCCCCTACTACTACGGTCTTTATTTTAAAAAAAAGAATAGTAGTAGTAGTAGAGAGGAGAAGGAGGACGCCTCGAGGATCGAAAATTTTCGATCCCCTGGAAGGAGGAACGAACATCCCAAAGGGACCGCTTGTTTTTTGCGCGAATCGATGGTATGGAGTAAGACGTACCTTTGGAAGCGAAGGGGTCGGGAGCAGAGGGAGAGATCGACGAAGACCGTTCGATCGAACGCCCGAGACCCGAACGATCAGAGGACGGAGCCATGGAATTTCGGATCGCAAGGAGCGCCTTTCTCAAAGGGCTGGCCAAGGCGCAGAGTGTGGTGGATACGCGCAATGTCCGCCCGATTCTGGGCTATGTGCTCCTCGAAGCAGCGGATTCGGAAGTGGTGCTTTGTGCCACCGACATCGAGGTGGGGATCAAGGTTCGATATCCGGCCGAGGTCGTGGAGAAGGGGCGTATTGCGCTCTCGGCGAAGAAACTCTACGAAATCGTGAAGGAGCTTCCCCGCGAAGAGGTCCTCGTACGGGAACTTCCGAACTGTTGGGCGGAGATCGTCTGCGGGTCGGTCACGTTCAAGCTGATGGGTCTGCCCCCCGACGAGTTTCCCAACGTGGCGGAGATCTCTGGGGAGATCAAGATCGAGTTCACCCGGGACTTGCTCCGCGAGATGATCGAGCGGACGTTGTTCGCGGTTTCGACCGACGAGTCGCGCCATCACATCACCGGCGTCTTCGTGCAGGTGTTGCCGGCGAGCACACCGGAGGACGGCATCGCCTCCCGGATCCGCTTCGTGGCCACCGACGGCCACCGCCTCTCGATCGTGGACAAGCCTTATCCCTTCGAGACACCCGATCTCTCCTACGGCGTGATCGTGCCGCGTAAGGGCTTCTCCGAGTTGCGTAAGGCGCTCGACGATGGGGAGGAACAGGTCACGATCGGCTTCGTCGAGAACGACGGTGTCGTGCAGTGCGGCAATCTCCTCATGACGATGCGACTCATCGAGGGGGACTTCCCCAACTACCAGCAGGTCATCCCCAAGGAGCCGGACAAGCACTTCGTCGTCTCCCGGCAGCATTTCCTCGACGCCATGCGCCGGATCTCGATCCTGACGAGCGAGAAGTCGAAGATCGTGCGTCTCGATCTCTCCCCCTCCGAACTCGTGGTCTCCACGAACAATCCCGATTTCGGAGAGGCCCAGGAACGGATTCCGATCGAATACGACGGCCCGAAGATGACCGTCGGCTACAACAGCCGTTACTTCCTCGATGTCCTGGCGATCCTGACGAGTGAAAAGGTGGTCTTCAGTCTCTCCGACGATCTCTCTCCGGCGGTTCTTCGGCCCCAGGAAGACCCGAACTTTTCCTACATCGTCATGCCGGTCCGGATCTGAATCGGCGATGCTCCTGCGCCCAGGATCACCACCACGCCGGGCCTCGAGATGTTTCTCAAGGATTTGCAGATCGAACGATTCAGGATCTATGAGAACGCCCGGCTCGAACGAGCGGGGGCCTTCAATCTGATCTGCGGCGACAACGCCCAGGGGAAGACGAGCGTGCTCGAAGCTCTCTACTGCCTCGGAACGACGAAGTCCTTCAAGACCTCGACGAATCGGGATATCATCCGATCCGGGGCCGAGGAGACAGGTATCCACGGGACCCTCGTGCAGGGCACGTGGCGTGAGAAAGAAGAGGGCGCGATGACGCGATCCCTCTCCCTCTCGATCCGGGTCACGCCGGAGGGCGGGTTGCGAAAAAGAGTCGGAATCAATGGGAAAGAAGCCGAATTGCTCGATTACTTCTCGTGGATCAAGGTGTCGAGCCTTACCGCGGAAGACGACGCGGTCCTTCTCGGAGGGCCGGAGGTGCGACGGCGCTTCCTCGACCGGGCCATTTTCAACATCCATCCCCGTTACCTCCAGACCGTACGGGAATACACCCATCTGCTGCGGGAGAAACGGGCACTCCTCAAGGAACCGCGCCCCAACCGCCGGATGATCGAGACATGGAACCGCCGGCTCACTTCCCCCGGCAGCCGGATCCTCTCCGCCCGCCGACGCTGGCTGCAACGCGTAGCGGGACGGGTCCGGGATTACTACCGGGCCATCTCTGGAACGAAAGGCGAGGTCACCCTCGTCTACCACAGTTGTATCGAGGATCCCCCCGGTCAGACCATGGAGGAGGAAAACTGCCGAAATGCGCTTCACCGCAAACTCGAAGCCGCCCTCGCCGAGGAGATCGCCACGCGTCAGACCTTGATCGGCCCCCATCGCGACGAGATCGAGATTCGCCTCGATCATCGGCCCGCACGGCGTCACGCTTCCCGCGGGGAACTCAAGACGCTCCTCCTCGCCCTCAAGCTCTCCGAAATCGATGAGATCCTCGAGGCGACCGGCGAGGAGCCGATCCTCCTCGTGGACGAGATCGGACGGGAGTTCGACCGACACCGGATCCGCTTCCTTCTCGATCTCCTCGGAAAGCGGCACTGTCAGGTCTTCCTGACGACGCCCGATCTTGCGCGGATCCCCATCGATCACCTCCCGGAGGTACGAACATTCCAGGTACGCCAGGGACGAATCGAAGCACTTTGACCGGGACGCACTGCGTCCCCACGGCACCTCCCCCAACGCCACGATCCATGTCCGGAATCCTCCCTCATCGAGCATATACCCCGAGGGGGGGGGGCACACGAACCGGGGGGCACACGAAC
>CAZTSL010000065.1:0-27095 GCA_964616915.1 uncultured bacterium | reverse complement strand
GGGCGTGGGGGGTCTATGGGGTGATCGGCGTTGCCTGTCTCTTCGGAGGAGGGGACAAGGCACGCCTCTTCCTCTACCTCCTTCCACTGGTCGTGGTGCTTGCGTTGGAGAATGTGGCGGATTTCGAACGTCGTCTTCCGCCGTCGCGCTTCTTGCCGTGGCTCCTGCTGGTTGTGGGGATTCATGCGTACATGGGGGGCACATTCTCCGCGATTCCTTCCCTCGAGTCCTTTCTCGCTCGCTGGGTGCCCCGGCATGCGAAGGGGAGTGAGCTTCCCTATCTCTTCCAGAACCTCTGTCTTTCCCTGCTGGTTGTGGGGATCACGCTCAAGTCCCTGGCTTTCCGGGAAGCCGCCGCTCCCACCGACCGAGGGGCCCTCCAAGCGTGCTCCGTGGCGAGCATAGGGGGCGAATGTGAGAGGGCGTGTCCATCCAGATCGAGGGCATCGCGAACGACGACAGATGTGAAGCGTACAGCCTACCCGGGAAGCGGGGAGCATCGCGGAGAAGGGGTCGAAGCCTGGAATGGAGCAAAGGCAAGGGGATCCCAGGGAGGCCATGAAGGTGGCCTCTCCAGGATCGACCTTGACTTCGGGAAACCCTTTTTGGAGGGAGTTTTGACAGAGGAGGAAACTCTGCCAAACCGAATCGTGGGCGTTCCCCGGAAAGGAGGCGACCTTAGCGCTCGAGTTCCCCCCGAAGCGCGAGGAAAGCGTCCCCCACGATCTCGTAGGCCGTGAAGCGGATCGGCAGATCGGAGAAACGGGGGAAGGGCAGCTCGGAGAGCACGTCGGAAAGGTCGGGCACGAAGAGGGGAAGGAGCGTTCCGATCATCCGCGCGGCCGTGCTCTCGGGGAGGGGAAGCCCACCGGTCGTCTCGAAGGTGAAGGCGGGCGTCCCTACCGGAAGAACCAGGATCCCTCCCTCCCCGAACTCGAGACGCAGAGGATTGCGCAGCCCCACTGTCGCCGTCAGGAGCGTGCTCCAGCTCCCGAGCCGGCTGGGGAGGACCTCCACCGTAAGGCGCGCCCCGGAAAGATCGAGCCGGATTCCCGCCTCCCCCAGAACCACGATCGGTTGCGACGCCGGCTCGAGCCGAATCCGCATCGGCGCATCGGGGGCGAGCCGGGCAAGCCGGGGAAGTTCCTGCGCCAGTCCACTCACCTGGAGAAAGGCACCGACACTCGTCTCCTCGGTCAGGGTCAGCCGCCCGGCCTCGAAGGAGGCAAAGAGCGCACGGTTGAGAAGGTTGCCGGAGAGGAGGAGGCGGGAAGCCCCATCATCCTCCCCGAGTGGTGGGAACGACACGGGACGGTAGAAGGAACCGAGCGCCACGGGAGCCTCGTCGCCGAAGCGCTCGCTCATGAAGTCTCCGAGACCCGAAAACGTGATCCCCCCCTCCTCCACGGAGACCGTGGCCACACGCAGGTCCGCGCGGAAGGGCCATCCATCCACTTCGAGCCCTTCCGACACCGCCACGCCGGCGAAGGTGCCGGTCACGGCCTCGGGAAGGATGTCACGGTATTCCGAGGCCGCCACATCGAGCAGGGTCTCACGGATCGCCTCGCGCACCGTATCCTTGAGATCGTCGGGCAGACTCCCGTAGTCGAGGATCTCGTCGAGGAGCCGAGTGCCCAGCCCGGCGATCTCCCCTTCGAGCCTTCCGGACCCATCCACACCGAGGACGATCGTGGGGGTGAGCCGGAGTCTGCCGGTCTCCACCGTGACGAGCGTGCTGAAGGGGTTTGCGAAGAGGTGACCCGTCACCCGGAAGGTCGCCCGCAGATTCGGGAGCACGATCTCCCCGGAGAGACGATCGGGGGGCATCGGAACGAGCGTGAAGTCCGCCGGCGCGATCTCGAGGCTCCGCGCCACGATCCGTAGCGCCGAAACCTCGAGGTCTCCGATCTCACTTCGCTGATCGACGATCGGGTTGCGGGCCAGGAGGTTCTCCTCGAGCGCGAGGTTCTCCGACACCTGCTCCACGATCCGATCGATGGCGGCGGAGAGTCCCTCCCCGGAGAGCCGAAGCCGGCTCACCCGTGGCAGGAGGAGTTCGGGGCGCGCCATCTGCGTCTCGCGTACATGCCCCATCCGGTCCACCGCCGTGAAGGTGAAGAGCGCATCGTCGGCGAGGGAGACGGAAAAGCGTTTCCCCGTCAACGTGGCGGCCACGCCGTTGACATGGAGCGAAGCGATCCCACTCACGTCCCTGGCCCGGCCCGAGATCGTCAGGAGATCCGCCTCCCGCTCCACGTTCGTCACCTCGATTTCGGGGCCGACCGCGTCGTAATAGAAGACCCGGGTGGTGACCCCCCCGATCGTATCGAGAACGAAAGTATTCTTCCCATCGAAGTAGTAGGGCGCCAGATCGGTGCCGGCGGCCCGAAGCGTCCGAAGGTCGATCGGCGAGAATTCCGCCGTGATATCCATACCGTTGAGTTCCGCACGCCACGGACGGGCTTGCGCGAAATGGGAGAGCGTGATCTCGATGTCCGGCGGGGTGGGATAGAGCGCGCCTTCCGCGGGATGGGCGATCCGCGCGTTTCCAAAACCCCCGAATCCGGCGAGAAGCGCCACCATGAGGAGCGCAACGGAGAGTATCGGCCATCGCTTCTTCATCGTCGTTTCCTTTCCTGATCCCCGCTCGTTCCGGTTTGGAGAACGGGGGACTTCATCCCGACATCGGGAAGATGACATGGACATCTTCACACTTCGAGGAACCCTGCAAGGATGATTCCCAATAAGGAATCCGTCACCGATTTCCGTTCGATTCATCCTGGAAACGCCGACCGTGCGGGGAGGAGGAAGCCTGCTGCCTCCTCCGTTTCGCGTTGGGGAGGGAAAGGTCGATCGCCAATGGAATGACGGTTTGTGGCGGAATCCGTCACCCCTGTCGGTGATTCCGCCAACGCAGTGCGTCAAGGGGGGGATTCATCGTGCGGCCAGGGAGAGGGCCTCTCTCGGGCACTGCCGGACGCAGGCGCCGCATCCGAAACAGGCGTCGGGATGGGCGATCACGGTCTTCTTGCGTGGCTTGTCCACCCCGAAGACCCCGATCGGGCAGATGTCGTTGCAGATCGGATAGCAGCCGATGCACTTCGCCTCGGCGAGGGTGACGCGGCCGAGGGTCTTCTCGCGCATGAGGGAGCCCATCTCCCGGACGCCGAAGCGTTGGAGGAAGGCCTCCGCATCGCTGGGCATGGGGCCGGCGATCCCTGCCAGATCGAACCCCACGGCGAAGGCGAGCGCCATCCCTGCGGCGATCCAGGGCCAGAGGGTCGAGAGCGTCTGGGTCGTATACCCCCTGGCGATGCCTCCTGCGCCGAGCAGAAGCGCGACGAAGAGCGCCTTTCGCCACCCGGTTCTTCCGGGAATCCAGGGGAAGAAGAGGTACTCGAGGCCGACGATCCCCCAGAAGAGGAGGGAGAAGCGCAACAGTCCGCCGGGGAGGACGAAGGCAAGAAGGATCGCCAGGGGGAGCCAGATGATGAAATTCATGCTCACCATCATGTCGAGCCGGTGCCCGAGCGAGAAATCCGCCCGCTTCATCGCGTCGGTCTTCTTCTTTCCGGCGGCGAGATAGGCGGGGATATCGGCGGCGCGGGTCGGACCGAAGCGGACCCGGAAGCCCGTCTCCTGCCGGATATGGTTCACCGACATCCCCGGCGCCGAGAGGGGAGGGAGGATCAGGGTGCGGTGAGCCACTTTTTCCGCCAGCATGGAGGTCTTCACCGCGCTGATCACCTGATGGTCCGTGAAGAACCCGCCGCAGGCCGCGCACCAGACGTTGATCCCCCCGCTGTTGGCCACGAGCACCCAGAGGTCGAGCCCCTCGAGGTGCCTGAGGAGCCGGGCGACCGTCAACGTGTAGTTCCCCGTGACGATCACCGGGCTCTTCTCGTCGGGGTTGCCCACGCGCCGCAGTCCCGTGGGTGCGCGGTGGGGAAACCACCGGAAGAACGTTCCCATCACCCAGGTGAGGACGCTGCTCATCGTTGGGTCTCCTTTCGTGCCTGGAGGATGAAGTAACTCCCGAGGTTGTACCGTTCCACGGAGGTGATCGTAAAACCCGCCTCCTCGACCTTCTCCTCGATCCCGGTCACGGGGCGCGTGGAGGTCTGGGTGAAGAGGAAGGTCACGAGCGCGAGAGGAAGCCGGAAGATCTCGTAGAGGAAGCGGCGCACCACCCCCTTGGGGATCGTCTCGTCCGCGATGACGAGACGCCCCCCGAAAACGAGGAGGCGATACGCCTGCCGGAGGGTATAACGCTGCTCGTCCTCGGAGAGTTCGCTGAAGACGAGGGAGGCGGTCACCACATGGAAACGTTCCTCGGCAAAGAGGGTGTCGAGTTCGGCGACGCCCGCCTCCCGGAAAGCGACCTTCCCCCCATTCGGATCCGCTTGCCGCTTCTCCTCCGCCACGCGCAACATCGCCGCCGATGCGTCGATCCCGACGACTTCTTCGGCCACCCTGGCCGCCAGGAGGGCCAGCGTGCCCGTTCCGGTGCCGATATCGAGCACCCGATCTCCCGGCTCGACGACGCCCGCGATCATCCGTTCCCGTCCCCGATCGGCTGCGCCCAGGCTGAGCCACGCGATCCCCCGGTCGTAGCGGTGAGGCTGGGACTCGAGGATCTTCATGTAGATGAAGCTGAACATCCGTCTTCCTCCTCTCTGCGATCGGGATGCTGCCTCGATCGAGGAAGGGGAGCGAGGCCTCCTTTCCCCTCTCCTCGCGGATGGCGGATTCGAAGTCGAGGGTCAAGGAGCGTTCCCTCTGCGTGATCCGATAGGTCGTCTCCCCGAAGGGGACGAAGGTATAGGGATTGACGAAGCGGGGGTAGTCGTCGAGAGAAACGAGCTTCCCACCGACGCGACTTCATGATCCCACCCTCTCCCCCCGCTGTCAACACCCTTTTCCACGGTGACAAATTCCGGAGCCTCCTCCTCCTCGAAAAGCTTCCCGGCGGCAAATGGCGCTCGAAGAGTGTGATGGCCGTCCGCTTCGTCCCGATGCGGGGGATGATCGAAACCGCGGTGCCCAAGTGATGTGCGCAAACGCGCAGGGGGCAGGAGAGATCCCTCCCTCACGGGGCGGCGATCTCTCCGTAGAGGGTGAGGAAACCGGGATGGCCGTCCGCAAGCGTGGATGCGGCGACGATCCGGTAATCGATGCCGGGGATCGGAGGGAGGGGCAGCGTCATCGTGAGTTGGGGAAGAAGTTCCTGGAGAACCGGCGCCTCCAGCGTGTGGAGCGCTTGGGCCAGGGGGGAAACCGGGAGCCGGTAGCGGCTGTCGGCACGAATTCGTCGCGTCTGCTGCGGGACGCCCGTGATGAAGAGGGTGAGGTACGCATTGCGCAGGAAGAGTCGTGCCGGCGCTTCTCCCTTGGTCTCGAGGGTGAAGAGGGGCATCTCCTCCTCCCCACGCACCCCGCTGACCGCGATTCGAACCGGGGGAAGGAGGAGCGTCACTTCATCGGCCGACGCGCCCTCGAAGAGGGCGGCGGGGGGCGCGGCGATCCGGGGGGTGATCCGGAGCGCTTCGAGTTCCCGCGGCCCCCCGAGACGCTCGATCGCCGAAATGAGCGGCGCCAACTCGGGATACGCCGCGATCGGAAGGGTTTGCGTCTCGAGTACGATCCCCCCCCCATGGTAGAGGAGCGCGTAATACTGGTTGAGCAGGTTGTCGGAGAAGGCCGTGGCACCATCGTAGGGGGCCTCCTCGGCGTTCTCCCCTCCCGCGAGCGCGTCCGGCGCGTACCGCTGCCGGTAGAGGGAGCCGAAGCCCTCCTGGAATGCCGGATCCTCCACGTCGGAGGTGATCCCCGCAGTGAGTGTGACGAAGATCGATGCGGGCGTGATCCGGAAGCCGTCGGGAAGAAGCGTCAAGATCGTGTCGATCGGGGTGCCGGGAATCGCTCCTTCGAAACCGACCGCGCCGAGGAACTCCTCCACGACGAAGGGAAACGTCCGCTCGATCAGGTTCTCCATGACGCCCGCCGTCCAGCTCTCGAGGTCCTGGCCCAGGAGGGCTTCGAGCCAGAGTTCCGTGCTCTCCGAAAGACCGCTGATTTCCACACCGCTCACATCGGCGGCCACTTCCTGGGAGAGCGCGGTCAGGAGGCCCGCCTCGTCGAAGCCGAGCGCGATCTCGTCATCCACGTCGGTCGTTCCGACCGCCACCGCAAAGGTCTCCACCTGGGGTTCCCCATTCTCCGTGCCGTAGGAGAGCGTGAGTGAAAGGCGCAGGTCCGACATCGTATAGCCGAAGGCGACCCGGTTTTCCGCCTCGGAGGGGAGAGGGGCGAAACGAAGGAGGGGAGGGGCACAGAGCGCCTCTTCGATATCGACGCGGTAGAAGTAAGGGCCATACGTCCCCGACACGATGGGGTTGAAGCCGGTCAGGAGCGCGCAGGGGTTTTCGATCCCGCTCACGAAGGCATTCAGCGCATCATCGATCGCATCGATGGCCGCGGCCCCAAGATCGATCATCGCCCCTTTCTGGAAGCGCATCCCCGGCGCAACGACCGTGAAGCGCGCCTCATGCCCGAGAAGATCGACGGCCGTCCATTCCTCGACCTCTTCGGCGGGCAGTTCGGCGCGGAAACGGACGGTGGCCTGCGTCCCCTCCGGTGCTTCGCCGATCACCTCGACCGTTTCGAGTTCCAAGGGGAGCGCGTTGACCCGGATCTCCGACACTCCGGCAGTATCGGTTGCATATCCCTCCACCTGGAGGATTCCCTCCACTTCCCCCGGTGTCACCGAGGTGACATGGACCTCGGGGGGGGCAGCGTCGTAGCGGAAACGCCGCTCTTCGATCGGGAGGGTGAGATCCCCGGAGCGGGCCGAGACGATCAGGCGGTTGTCCCCCTCCACGAGGAAGGGGGCCACCTCATCTGCGGGGATCGAGACCCACTCGCCGTCATGGACGGCAAGATGCGTGACCTCGATGCCGTTGAGCACGATCGCGGTCCAGTCGGGGAACCGGTCGGGAAAGCGGATCGTGATATCCGCCGGCGCGGGGAGGATCTCCCCCTCCTGCGGCGCCACGAATTCCAGCCGGAACGACCGGCAGCTCCCGAAGTCCCAGAGAAAGAACGATATGAAAAGGATCGTCGCGACCCGGATCAGACGTCGAAGTACCATGACATCCTCCCATCCCCTGCCGCCTTTTGGGGCGTCGGGCTCCTCCCCCGTGACCGTCAAACGATTCACGCTTCCGACACCGCAAATCGCTCGAAAACATCCATTTTCCCAGAAATCTACGCGATCATCATCTCCATTGCCCAGAGAAAAGCAATCGGAGTGCCAAGGAGGAGAAGGGAAGAGAATGCAATGGAATTGCTCGGAAATATGGGGAAGAATCGCGAAGGGAAGCGAGGAGGGGATGTCAAAAAAATGGCGAACTCGAAGCCTGCATCACCCGCCGTCGAGGACGGTGATGAGGAACTCCTGTTCGTCGGATCCGAAGTCGTTCGTGGCCCGGAGGATTGCGAATTCGACCCCGGCGATCTCCGGGGTCCAGGTCACCAGGCCGCTTCGTTCATCGACCGTCATGCCGTTGGGGGCGACGATCAGTTCCCAGGTGATCGGTTTGGCGCCCTCGGCGGTCGCCTGGTATTCGTAGCGAACGCCCACCGTGGCCGTCTCCGGGGGGGTAGAAGTGATCGAGGGGGGGGACTCGACCACGGGGAGGACCGCGAGGTTGAAACGCTGGGCATCACCCCCGAAGTCGTTCTCCACGAGGATCTCGACGGTGTGGTTGCCGATGTCGTCGCTCGTCGTGGGCCAGATCGTCTCTCCAGTGGCGGCATCGATCGTCATGCCGCTCGGGTGCTCCCCGAGCATCCAACGGAAGGGGGGCGTACCCGTGATCCGGGGTTCATAATGGAAGGTCTGGCCTGCCTCCACGGTCGTTCGCGGGTCTCCGACGATCGTGGGCGCCCTTCCGACGAGGATCGTGGCGGTGACGAAGTCGCTCCCGAACTCGCTGCGCGCCTCGATCGTGATCTCGTTCTCCCCCTCCTGGTCGTTCTGGGGCGTCCACTCGAAAGCTCCCGTGTTGAGGTCGATGAAGGCGTTGGGCGGGGCAAGGGGGAGGAACCACTCGATCGTGCCCGGTCCCTCGGCGAGCATCTGGAAGGTATAGGGAACCCCGACCGTGGCGAGTTCGGGGAGTTCGCGGGTGGTGATCACAGGGGGGAGATCGACGGTGACGAAGAAGCGCTGCTCGTCGCGGCCCAGCGGATTCGTGGCCACGACGACGAAGGCGTGGATCCCGATATCCTCCTCGCTCGTCTCCCAGGTCAGGAGTCCCGTCTCGTCGAGCAGGGCGCCTTCCGGGGCGGTGTCGAGGGTGAAGGTGATCGGGCTCTCCCCATCGGCTTCGAGCTGGTAGGTGTAGATTTCCCCGGCAGCGGCGTAGAGGTCGGGCTCCGAGACGATCTGTGGCGCGCCCTCGACCTGGGTCGTGATCGTCTCCTCGGTGCGTGCGGTCCCGACCGAACGGTCGGTCTCCTCGGTCAGGCCGGAGGTCGTCTCGCTTCCCGAAAGAGCGCTCTGCGGCGTCCCACCGGTCGTTTCGACGACCGTTTCCACGGTCGTCGTCCCGCTCGTCCCCGAGGCCAGCGGCGCGGAGAGGTTCGAATCGGATGCTGAGGAGGGGGGGGCCGTCGTTCCCGTTTCTCCCCCTCCTCCTCCACCACAGGCAGCCGCGAGGAAGAGAACGAAGAGCAGAGAGATCCAGGGAATCGGAAGGGGTCGTGGTGTGGGAATCGTCGTCATACGGGGTACGCCTTCTCTGGTGGATCGGGCCAGGAGGATCCGGCCGCCGCACGCAAGCGGGGGATCGGGAGATCCACCCAGCCCTTCCTCGGATTCGAACATGCAGCGTTCGAGGTGCCGATCGAACAGGGCTATCATACCATACCGTTCGGATTTTTGGTATCAAAACTGGATACCGAGGGTCAGCATTGGCCCGAGCCGCAGTCGGGATTCCTCGAGGAGGAGGTTGAAGACGAGTTCGCTGAAGAACCGTTCCGAAAGCCAGAAGCGCACGCCGCCATCCTCCTCCACGAACCAGCGTCGCGTCCCGGGGAAGTAGGTGAACCAGGGGCGAACGAGGAGCGCGGCACGGGAATGGAGGGAATAGACCGCCGGGAGCCCGATTTCGACGCCGGTGCGGGTGACCCGCTCCCTGAGGTCGGGAAAGCCGATCCGCAGCTTCGTCTCCACCCGGCGGCGCACCCGCGCCCCCAGATGGAGGGCAAAGCGCGTATGCCGCCGCGGCGGAGCATGGAGGGCGAAGTGGAGGGAGAGGTGATCCGTCGGTTCCTCCGACCGCTCGAGTTCGTCGTCCGAGCGGGGGGCCTTCTCGAAGATCCGTCGGTAGCGGCCATGAATGCCGAGAAAGCGCCGCTCGATTCCAAAATCGAAGAGGAGCTGCCCCTCCTTCTCGGAGAAGATCGCTCCCCCCCCGGCACGCAAACGGGCCGAGAGATCTCCGTAGCGCGTCCTCTGCTTGGGCAAGGCTTCCCCATCGGCGAGCCAGACGACGGGGGGGAGAAGGGCGAGCACGATGCTCACCGGCCGCACGGACCCGGGCGTCGTGATCTGGAACTGCGCAACCCCGAGGAGGCCGAAACGATACCGGGGAAGCCGTTCGGGCTCCGGGGGGGGAGGATGGAGGAGATCCCAGACGTTGACGAGCGGCGCTTCGGTCTCTTCTTCAGCGAAAGGGGAGGGGGCTTCCGCTTCCCCTCCGCGCCCGCTGCCCTCGATCGGATCTGCGAGGGGGAGGTACGCCGCCGGGGGTGGCAGAAACGAGGCGCCTTGCGCACGCAGGGGAAGCACCCCCCCCACGCTCCCCAGGAGGAGGGCGGCGACCCGCAAGAGGCCCGGCGGTCCCACGCGCGGCATTCACCCCTCACCGAGATAGGAGAGCGCGGTCGGATACCTCCCCTCCTCATCGACCCGCCGCTCGAAAAAGTTCCGGATGAAGGGGTGATCGGAGCGCTCCACTTCCGCAAGGGGCCCGAAGGCGATCACCCGCCCCTTGTCGAGCATCACGACGTTGTCGGCGATCATCCGGATGCTCTCCAGTTCGTGCGTCACCACGATCAGGGTCATCTCGAAGTTGTTCTTGAGCTTGAGGAGGAGATGGTCGAGCGCGGCCGCGCTCAAGGGATCGAGCCCCGCCGAGGGTTCGTCGCAGCAGAGGAGTTCGGGATCGAGCGCGATCGCGCGGGCGAGCGCAGCCCGCTTGCGCATCCCCCCCGAGAGTTCGGAGGGGAGGAGATCGAGCGCATGCCCGAGGCCGACGAGGTCGAGCTTCATCCGCACGAGGGCATCGATCACCGGCTCGGGCAGCTTCGTGAACTCCCGAAGGGGGAGGGCGACGTTCTCGAAGATCGTCAGGGAACTGATCAACGCGCCATTCTGGAAGAGCATCCCGAGGCGGGGCAGAAGCGCCTCCCGCTCCTCCTCGGGGAGACGGTGGATGTCCTGTCCGAAGAGGCGGATCGTTCCTTCGCTGGGGGTAAGGAGCGCGATGATATGTTTGAGGAGCGTCGATTTGCCGCAGCCGCTCCCCCCCAGGATCACGGTCACCGTCCCTCTGGGGATCCGCAGGGAGACGCCGTCGAGTACCTTGCGCTCCCCATACCGGGCCACGAGGTTTTCGATCTCCACGGGAACGGTGCCCTTTGCCGGGATTGTCATCCCTTCCCTCCCTCCATCAGCCGATCATCTCGAAGAAGAGGCTGAACGCGCTGTCGGCCACGATGATGAGGAAGATGCAGATCACCACGGAATCGGTGGTCACCAGGCCGACTCCCTTGGCCCCCCCCTCGACCTTGAATCCCTTGTAGACCCCGACGGCGACGATGATCCAGGCGAAGACCACGCTCTTGATGAGGCCGGTGGTGATGTCCCAGAGGAAGAGGGTTTTGAGGAGCTGGTTCACGAAGGCCGTGGGGCCGATGTCGAGTGCGACGACTGCCACGAGGAATCCCCCGAAAATCCCCATGAAGTCGGAGAGGATCGTGATGAGCGGCTGGGTGAGGGTGATCGCGTAGACCTTGGGGAGCACGATGAAGCGGATCGGGTTGAGTCCCATCGTCCGGATCGCATCGATCTCCTCGGTGACCGTCATCGTGGCGATCTCCGCGGCCACGGCGGAACCGCTGCGTCCCGCCACGATGATCGCCGCGATGAGGGGGCCCATCTCCCGCACCATCGCGACGCCCACCAGGTTGGCCACGAAGATGTTCGCACCGAACTGCCGCAACTGAAGGGAGGAGAGGAGGGCGAGGGTCACCCCCACGAGGAAGGTCGTCAGGCTCACGATCGGCACGGCGTCCGCCCCCATGTAGCTCGCCTGCTCGAGCATGGCCGAGCCCTTGACGAATTTCCGGCGAAAGGGACCGATCACCCCCCAGTAGAAGATCTCGGCCAGGAGGAGGAGGACCTCGAGGAGGGCGGTGGCCAGCGAGATGCTCCCCTCACCGATCCGTTCGAGGAAGGAGGGGGAAGCTGGAGGGGGAGAGGGCGCCTCCCGGCGCCAGGGAAGCATCGCGGCCATCCGGGCACTCTGCTCGTTCATTGCGACGATTTCGAGGCTGCCCCCTCTGGCCTCGATCTCCCGTCGGAGCGTGACGAGGGTGGCGATCCCGGCCGAGTCGATCGTCTCGAGGGGGGAGAGGTCGAGCTTCACCCGGTGCGGCGCCCGGCGTGCCACCTGCCGTACCGCTTCATAGAGTCTCGCCGCGTTCTGGTGATCCACCCCCCCCGCCACGACAACCGTGGGAACCCCGGAAGAATCGGAAGAATTGCGCAGTTCGAGATGCATCGAAGGATGGCTTTCCCCTTACTTCGAGGCCTTTTCGAGGTCGATGATCTGGGAGTCCCCCACGTAGGGCATCGTCTTGTACTTCTTGACCTTCTGGATCTTGTGCAGGATCTCGCTCGCCTGACGGAGGCTGCGGTGGATCTCCTCGAGTTCCGCGACCTCGACCACGATCTGTCCCTCTCCTGCCTTCTTGGGGTGGGCCAGGATCAACTGGAGGTTGCCGATCGCCCGGGAGAGGGGCTGGGCGAGTTCGTGGGCGGTCGCTCCGGCCATCTCCTGGAGGACCTTGTGGCGTTCCCGTTCGATCAGGGCAAGATGCGTCTTGATCCGCTGCAACATCTCCTCGAAGGCATAGGGCTTGGTGATGTAGTCGATCGCCCCGGCCTGTAGCCCTTCGATCTTGTTGTGAAGGTCGGAGTTCGCGGTGACGAGGATGATCGGAAGGTGGGCGTACTGCGGGCTCGCCTTGAGCTTGCGCGTGATCTCGATGCCGCTCATGTCGGGCATGTTGATGTCGAGGAGGAGCATGTCGAAATGTTCCCTGGTCAGCACCTCGAGGGCCGCAGTCCCACTCTGTGCGGTCACGACCTCGTACCCCTCCCGTTGAAAGTGCGTCTTGAGGCAAAGAAGGTTGTACTTCTCATCGTCCACGATCAGGATGCGGGTGGGACTCATCTGGCTTCTCCTTGCGGTTGCGCGATCCGGGGGCGTACGGATCGCTTCCGTTCGCCCGAGACCCTCGAGAGTGCGAGGCGTGCCGTGGTGCTTCCGGGACGCAGGGCCAGCGCGCGTTCCAGGGAACGCTCGGAGAGATCGAATTTTCCCTGCATGGCAAGGGTTGCGCCCAGCGCGAGATGGGCACTGTACGAATGGGGGTCGAGGGCGACGGCCCGTTCGAAGGCCGTGACCGCATCGTCGAGGTGACCCTGGCTGCGGTAGAGTTTGCCGAGGGCCAGACGATACTCCACGGCAGCGGGGAGAAAGAGGGGATCGGTCTCGTGGGCCCGGCGAAAGGCGGTGGCCGCCGCAACGAAATCCTGCTTTGCCAGGGCTTTCTTCCCCTGGGTCATGAAACGGGCCACACGCGCACGCGTGAAACCGGGGTGCCGGGCCAGGAGCGATTCGAGTTCGGCGAGTGCCCCATCGTAATCCCCCATCTCCCGGAGGCAACGGGCGAGTCCGAGGTGGGCCGTGTCGTTTCCGGGGAACCGTTCCAGGGCCTCGTGGAAGCGGGGGATCGCCTCCACACAGCGGTCGAGACGGCGAAGTTTCTCTCCTTCCTCGATCATGCGGCGGACCGCTTCGGGGGGGCGCCGTGCCAGGCGGGCGGCGCGGCGCGCCTCGTTGTCGAGCGCGCGGCCCACGCGTTCGATCACCCCTTCGATCTCCGAGGCACCGGGATCGAGTTCGAGGACGGTATGGAAGGCTTCGAGCGCCCGTCTCTCCATGCCGAGGCGCCGGAAGAGGAAGCCGAGTTTCATCCATGCGGCGAGGTTCTCCGGTTCCCGGGCCACGAGCCGTTCGAGTCGTTCCTGGGCCGCGGTCGAGGCGTTCGTGTCGATCTCGAGTTGGGCGAGCGCGAGTTCGAGCCGGGCATTTTCCGGGAATGCTTCTGCAACGCGCAGGAGGTAGCGGTACGCGCGCTCTGCTTCTCCGGCTTGCCGCCACGTTCGGGCGACCTTCAAATGGAGGTCGAGGCGCGCTTCCCCGCTTTCGATCAGCGATTCGAAGATCTTCCGTGCTTCGGAGAAGCGTTTCATCCGCAGGAAGATCTCTCCCTGCGTCTTTCGTAACCGCCGGGCCTCGGGGAGGCGCGCCAGGCCTTCCTCGCAGAGGGCGAGGGCCTGGTCGAGTTTTCCTCGTGCCATTTCGGTGCGGGCGCCCTCGAGGTAGGGTTCCACCCGGTCGGGGGCGGTCTCCCGGGCTCGAAGGAGCCACTGCCGGGAGGCGTCGTAGCGCCCGAGGGCCCGGTAGGCCACGCCGAGGCGGATCATCGCGTCGGTCTGGCGGGGATGGCGTGCCAGGAGGGCCTCGTCGAGCGCGATCACCTCGGGCCATGCCTTGCGCAGCAGGTGCGTGGCGGAGAGCGCGTGGGCCAGTTCGAGATCGTCGGGCCGCGCCTTGCGCGCCGCCTCGAAGTGACGGACGGCTGCCTCGAGATCCCCCGCCTTCCGTTCGGTGAGGGCGATCTGGCGCAGGATTTCGGGGTCTGCGGGATGGGCGGTGAGCGCCTCGTGGAAGAGCGCGAGCGCCGCCTGGGTCTCTCCCTTTTCCCGGAGGTGGCGCCCTTCGGCCAGCCGGAGTTCGAGTTGAAGGCGTTCGTCTTCGGGGGCCGTGGTCGCAGCCTTGCGCAGGGCGTGGACTGCGGCGGAGAGCGATCCCTCCCTTCGGGCGAGGCGTGCCTGGAGGCGGGCACGTTCGAGGGCGGCTTCCTGGTCTTCCGGCCGGAGCGCGAGCACCTTCTCCAGCGCGGCGATCGCCTGGGCGAGCCGACCGGCGCGTTTTGCGCCCAGGGCTTCGGCCTCGAGGCGCTCGATCTGGACTTCCCCCGTTGCTCCCTCACGGAGGAGTTCGTCGAGGAGGGCGATCCCGGCTTTCTGTTGGCCTCTGCGCAGGAGGAGCGCCGCGCGGATGCGGACCTCGAGACGGCGGAGCGTTTCGTCGTGGGGACGGAGTGCCCGGGCTTCCCGGATGTACGACTCGGCGCGTTCCAGCCGATCGGGGCGTTGCCGCGCAATTCGGGCGGCCGTGTGGTAGAGCGCGGCAAGGTTTCCTCGATCCCCTGCCTCGCTCAACCGCTGTGCGAGCGGATCGACGATCGCAAGGAGGATCTCCTCGGCGAGCAGCCGGTGGCCGCTCTCGTTGGGATGGACCCCATCCGTCGTGGCGACGAGCCACCGCTCCTTTTGCCAAAGCGCGCGGTTGCGTTCATAGCGGCGTCGGGCATCGGCGAAACGGGGGTGCAATCGCAATTCGAGCGTCCGTGCGGCAAAGAGCTGCTCGGCATCGAGGGGGGAGAGCCCCCGAGAGACGAGGGTGGGGGCATGGCGACGGGCGGCCTCGAAGGCCGGCGCATAGGGGGGGAAGGAGAGCCAAAGCCACGGCGTGGTTCCGACCGCCTCGAGGAGACGGGTGATCCCACGATCCTCCCCCTCCCCTGCGGCGCCTCTCCCGTAAGGACGGAGCAGGGCTTCCGTGGCGGCGTCGTCCCCATAGCCGAAGACGAGGAGATCCGGTTCGAGCGGTGCGATCGCCTGCGCGTAGTGCGCCGCGCATCTGGCCGGTGTCTGGGTGGGGAAGGCCACGTTGACGACCTCGATCGCTCCCCCCGAGGCCGCGCGGAGCCAGGCCCGGAGCAGATCCGCAAAACTCGATCCCTCCGGCATGTCCCATCCGAACGCGACGCCGTCCCCTGCGATCACGATCCGCAGCACGCCCGCTTCCTTCCTCGTCACCGGCGGAGTACGCCATCCCTGCGCGTTCGTCTCGATGCCGTAGTCGAGAAAGGCCCCCGCCCAGATGTCGGAGCGCAGGAGCCCGAAGGGGAGACGCAGGGAGAGATGGGGAGTCAGACCGAAGGGCGTTTGCTGGGAGAAGAGGCCGGAAAGTGGACCTTTCGATTCGACGCAAGCCATCGAGGCGGAAAGGAGAAGGATGAGGATTCGACCCAATCGCTGGTGCTTCCTGTCGAGCCTGTGGTTCATGGTCTCCTCACACGGCTGTCTTTTCACCTTATATCATGGGTCCGCGTCGAAGTAAAGGATGATCGCACGTCACCACAATGGGACTTTGGCAACGCTATCATTGCCAGGGAGGGGCATGGGGCAAAAGCGTCTTTCCATTGCGATTCTCATGCTGGAGGATCCGGAGACGACCAAGGACTCCGAACTCGGAATCTACCTCAGCGGGCTCTCGGAGCGAATCGGAGAAGTGGCGGGGATCCGAAGGAGAAGGACTGGTGGTGGTGAGTGGCGGGCAGTTCGGCTGACCTCAGATCGTGCGGCTCCTGCGATTCGGGATCTCCGGATTCTCTTCCCGGGCCTTGAGGAGGTGGCGCATCCCCTCTTGGAGACGGATCATCTCTTCCTGCAACGCTTCCATCTGTCGTGTCAGGGTATCGAGCTGTTCCTCGAGCATTTCGGCACGGGGATCGACCGCCTCGTCGGGAGTGATGACGACCGGTGCCGTCGTGATCCGCTCAACGGGGGGGAGAGGACGGTTCTGCCGGGATTCCGCGTAGAACCCGATGCCGAAGATCGCGACCCATATGACGCCGATCATCATGATGATCATCTGTTTGAGCATCGCTACCCATCCTTCCCGATGCATTCGGCAGCCCCCGGTACCGGCCCTGCGCGCCGCGGTCTCCGGGGATCTATGCCCTGGTTGGCCATTCTTCCTTTCGTCCTTCTCCGGAGACGGAATGCAACGCTCATGCCATGGAAGATGATTCCAGAGATGCTTCGAAAGTCGGGGGGATTTCCCCTGCGACGATCGATCGCGAGGGGCGGGGAAGATGAGAAGTGGAAAAAAAATTCCCATTCAGAGCAAAATGGGCGTATGGAAGGGAGGGGATGGGGCAAAAAAACCGCCCCGGTCAGGCATCGTCTGCCTTGCCGGGGCGGCCGAGAAAAAAGTGCCGTATATGGGTCATGAGCCGATGAAATTCGGTTGCCGGAGTCCCAAATCTGGGGTCACGATCACGTGAAATCGATCGGGGGCATCCCGATGAGCGAAAGCGTCGCCAGGAGGTCGAAGGGCTGCGTGCTCTCGGCCACGAGGCAGGCGCTGATCGCCTCGGTATCCCGTAACGTCATGATGAAATCGAGGAGGTTGCGCTCGATCTCTTCCGGCGGGGTATCGAAACCGCGCAGCCCGTCCACCGAGATGACCCGATGGGGGGGAAGGGTGATCTCGGCGATCAATCGGCCTCGAGGCGTGCCATCCCTGGCCACGACCTCCCCTTCCGCCAGGAAGATCGAAACCTTCACCCTTTCGCTCCCCTGGTTCGAGAAGTCTCCGGAGAAGCGGAAAAAACTGCGGTTTCCCGGAGAGAGCTGCTGCAACTGCTCCACGAGTCGGGCGAATGCCTTCTGCGTCACCGGTGTGACGATCGTCGAACGAACCCGTTTTCCCCCCTGCACCACGCCTGCGGGGACGACGATGGGGTCGGGGAACCTGACATCCTTGGCGAGCGAGAGGCTCACCGGCAAGAGGGAGAGCTGGCTGACGAAGAGCGTATCGTTGGAGAACTGCGTCGCACACCCGGAGACGAGGGGTTGCCCCGTGAGAAAGAGGATCGAGAGTCCAAGCCAAAAGAGGCGGTATCGTTTCACATGTCGCAACATCTACACCTCTCCTCCCAAGAGCCCCGGTAAGGACATTCCAACGTCCTCCGGAAAAAAAAAGACCGTTGTCCTCTGCACGAAGAAACGGTCTTGGGATTCCATCTCCGGCAGCTGGCAACCTTGTCTGTGGGTTCACAGAGTTAGGCCCTGTAGCTTTGCGCCCCTGCCTTTCGACAGGTTTGCCTCGATCGGATTCGAATGCGTCATGTCTGCGTTGCACCGGGGCCTTCCCCAGTGCTCTCTTTCCTTATCGGTTCCCCGCCTCCAATTCTTGAGTGGTGGCGTTCGAAATCGGGACGCCTCCTCTTGCGTTCCACCAGAAATGATCGAATCCATGGGGATTCCACGGACGGTACGGAATCTGTTTGGAGGAGAGCGCGCGCCTCGGAAGGGGCGGGGAAGGGCTGGACGGCGAAAGGAGAAGCCTTTCCCTCCACATCGGGTTCGTCTTGCCGGCAAGACCGGGGAGCGCGCAGGTGGGTGGCGGGGAAGCGCGGCGACGGTGCGGAACGACAGGGCGAAAGATCGGAAAGGATCGGAACGATGGCAAGGAAGGGGTCGTATGATCGGATCTGCTTTGGAGATCCGCAGAGAATCTGCGACCGGGAACTCCTGGCGGTCTGGACCGGGGATCGGCGTACGGCGCAGCGGCTGTGGGAACACTTCGGTTCCCTCGAAGGGATCGCAGCCGCCTCCCCCGCCGAACTCCTCGTTCTCGAAGGGATCGGACCGGCGACTGCGGCCCGCCTTCGGGCGCTCCACGAACTGGAACGGCGGCTCGCCCGCCGCCGCGTGAAACGAGGGCGACGCTTCAGGTGTGCCCGGGAGGTCTTCGAGGCGATCTCTCCACTCCTGGCCGGGGAGACGCGGGAGAAATTCCTCCTCCTACCCCTCGACGCGAAGAATCGGCTCCTGGAAGCGCCGGTCACGATTTCGACCGGTTCGCTCATCGCGACCGTCGTTCATCCTCGGGAGGTCTTCCTGGCGCTGATCCGGGCGCGGGCCGTCTCTGCGATCCTCGTCCACAACCATCCCTCCTCGGGGGATCCCGAACCCTCGCCAGAGGACCTCTCCCTCACCACCCGACTCGGCCGTCTGGGGGAAACGGTGGGGATCCGGATTCTCGACCACGTCATCATCGGGGAGGAGACATTCGTCTCCCTCAAAGATCGGGGACTCCTCTGACCTGAATGTTCCCTCTCGCCTTGTCTTTTCACCGGAATTCTGCGATCATCGAACGAAGCATTCGAGCCCCTTCCCCTTCTCTCTTCCGCAGGCGCCCCCGCCTGCGAAGAGACGCGATGCTCGATGCTCCGGGGAGGGGCAGGCAGGTCGGAAACGGTGGAGATTCCCGCAAAAGATGAAGCGCCTCGTGCTCCGTGTCTCGAAGATCGACACCCCGATCGGAATTCCATTCCGGTTCGCAGCTTCGGAATCGGGCTTATGTCGAACGACTTTTCGTATTTCAGAGGAAGCGTTCATCGCAGAACTCGAAAGGGCTTTCGACGCGGAGGCACGGCGTGACGACAGGGGCTTCGAAGAGGCCCGGGAGGCGTTCGAGGCTTACTTTCATGGGGCGTTGCGGCACTTCTCCCTCCCGATCGATCTGCGAGACGGTACCCCCTTCGAGCGACGGGTGTGGCGGTCGTTGCAGCGGATCCCCTACGGGGAGACCTGGAGTTACCAGGAGCAGGCGCGCTTCGTCGGCCATCCCAGAGCGGCGCGCGCCGTGGGCGCGGCCAATGGGAAGAATCCCCTTCCGATCCTCCTCCCCTGCCACCGGGTCATCGGAAGCGACGGTAAGCTCCGAGGTTTTCGCGGAGGAGTCGAGATCAAGGCCTGGCTGCTGCGGCTCGAACGGAAAAATGCCCGATATTCCTCTCCGGGCGAGATGCGAGAGGAGATGCCGCCGGCATGCCGTGTCCCCCTGAATTCATAAGGAAAGGAACGTCGAATGCGGATCGTGATGGCAGCCTCGGAGGCGGTACCCTTCGTCAAGGTGGGAGGGCTGGGGGATGTGGCGGGGACGCTTCCCCGCAAGCTCGCGGAAGCGGGGCATCAGGTGACGCTCTTCCTTCCCCGCTACGCTTCGATCGACCTCTCCCCCTACGACGTGCGGGTCGTCCTGCAACCGATGGGGGTGCCCACCGGCGCCGGAACCTTCTGGTGCCGGGTGCTTGGCATCACGCCCTCGGAAGGCTTCGAGGTCTACTTCATCGAGCACGACGAGATCCTCGGCCGAGGGGGGATCTATGGGGATACCGAACGGTGGAGCCGGGGGGCGCGGTTCATCTTCTTCTCGCGGGCCGTGCTCCAGACCTGCATCGATACCGCGCTGCGCCCCGACGTGATCCATTGCCACGATTGGATGACCGCCGTGATCCCGGCCTACCTCAAGTCGGGGCTCATCGATCACCCGGTGCTGGAAGAGACGGCAACGCTCCTTACGATCCACAACATCGGGGCGGGGTATCAGGGACGAGGCTACGTGGAAGACTTCCTCTTCTCGGGGCTCCCCGCAAACATGTGGGACTACTTCGAGTACGAAGGGATCACGAACCTGCTGAAAGGGGGAATCCTCCTCGCCGATCGGATCACCGCGGTCTCTCCCGGATTCGCGCGGGAGATCCTCACCCCGGAGGGGGGGGGAGGACTCGACGGCGTGCTTCGGCTTCGCCGCGACGACCTGCACGGGATCCTCAACGGCGTCGATTACGAGGAGTGGAACCCGGAGCGGGATCCCTACATCCCTGCGAACTATTCGGAGCGGGAGATGCGGGGAAAACTCCATTGCAAGCTCGCCCTCCAGGAGGAATTCGGGCTCGAGCCCCATCCCCACCGCCCCCTCTTCGGGTTCGTGAGTCGGATGGACGTCCAGAAGGGGCTCGATCTCATTCCCCCGGCCCTCCCCCCCGTGATGGCGCAGGGGGCGCAGTTCATCTGCCTCGGTTCGGGGCACCCCGGCCTCGAATCCGCCTTCATGGCGCTTCCCCGTTTCTACCCGGGCCAGGCCGGATCCTTCATCGGCTACTCGAACGAGATGGCGCACCGCCTCGAGGCGGGCCTCGATATCTTCCTCATGCCCTCGCGCTGGGAACCGTGCGGCCTCAACCAGATGTACAGCCTCCGCTACGGCACGTTGCCCCTCGTGCGGGCCACGGGGGGACTCGACGACACGGTCGAGAACTACGACCCACTCCGGGGAACGGGCACGGGCTTCAAGTTCCGGGACGCAACCGTGGCCGCGCTTGGGGGCACGATGCTCTGGGCCCTCGAGACCTGGTGGAACCGCCCCTTCCACTTCCGGCAGATGCAGCTTCGCGCCATGCAGCAGCGCTTCACCTGGGAAACCGCCGTCCAGAACTACGTGGCGTGCTATCGGCGCGCCGCGGCACGGCGAAGCGTGTGGGGGTAGTCCTCACCGGGGAAAGGGGAAGTGCGGGCGGATCGCTCCTCGGCCATCACCGTCAGTTCCTGGACGATTCGGTCGATGACGGCGATGTTGCGCGGCCGGGAGGGGGAGTCGTTGATCAGGATCGCAAAGGCGAAGGGTTCCCCCGATGCGGCCATGAAATAGCCGGCCAGGGTGTCCACTCCGCTGATGCTCCCCGTCTTGGCGCGGATCCTCCCGGCAAGGCCCTCCCTGGCCATCCGCCGGCGCAGCGTCCCATCCACGGCCGAAATCGGGAGCATGCTCAGGAACTCGGGCGCCTGCTCGAAGGTACGGTACGCATGGGTGAGAAGGGTCGTCGTCTGGCGGGCCGAAACCCGGTTCTCCCGGGAGAGCCCGGAGCCATCGACGAAACGAAAACCCTCTCCGAGGCCGATCTCCCGGAGGTAGGCCGCCACCGCCTCGCTCCCCTTCCGCGTCGTACCGGGGGGGGAGAAGACTTCTGCCCCCAGCGCCTTGAGGAGATGTTCCGCAACGAAGTTGTTGCTGAACTTCCCCATGTCCCGCACGATCTCGGCGAGATCGCGCGATTCGTGCTCGAGGAGGAGGTGGGCCTTTGCCGGCGTCCTGTCCCGTTCCATCCTGGGAGGGACCGTGATTCCCTCTCGTGCGAGGAATTCGACGAAGTTCCACCCCGTGTACCACGTGGGCTTCGAGACGCTGCGGTAGTAGGTCTTGAGCGGCTGCGACCGCCCCACCCTCCCGGAGAGGATGAAGCGGTCCCCACGGGGCGTCTCCTGACGATCGAAGGAGACCTGCGTTCGTTTCCCCATCCGGAGGCGATCCTCGATTTCGAGGTAGGCCGTCCTCGGATCCCACCGGAGCGTGACTTCTCCCCCCTGCCCGCCGACGAGGAAACGGACCGCGTTGAAGTTGAAGGAGAGCGCGCTCACCGGCGCGGTATAGGCGCGCAGGGCATTGCGCTTCCCCCAGGTGTCGGGCTTCCGGTCGTCGTCGAAGGCGGAATCGTCGAGCACGATCCGTTCCCGGACCGACCGCAGACCGCTCTCCAGACGGAGGTTGTGGACGAGTCGCCACAACTCCTCGATCACGAGGGAGGGATCCCCGCTCCCCACGAGATAGAGCGTTCCCACCGACCCGTCCGGCGCAACCGGCGCGTCGGCGAAGACGCGGGTCTTGAACCGGTAGGCCGGCCCCAGCCGGGCGAGGGCGGCCGAAACCGTGAAGATCTTCGTCACGGAGGCCGGGATCATCGGCCGGTCCGCGTCGATCTCGAGGAGGGGTTTCCCCGTATCGAGCGAGACGACCGAGATCCCCACCTCGGCCGTGGGGGGGAGATCGGCGATCCGCCGCTCGATCCGGGCCAGGGGGGTCTCCTCCTTGCCCCGCGCACCGCCCACGACGAGGGTGACCCCGATCGCGAGGATCGCTGGGATCGTCCCCCTTCGGACCGCCATCCTCCTCCCCCTTCTCATGGTTCGGCTCGCCTCCCCTCGACTTCGAACTCGACGCGGATGTCGTCCTTGACCTTGATGAAGAGCATCTTGGGGAGGGGGATCCCGAAGTCGGTGATCCGAAGGGGCGTCTCCCCCCGGACCTGAATCGTATCTCCATCGATCTTCCCGAAGACGTCGAGATCGATCTCCCGGCTCATGCCATGAATCGTCAATTTCCCGGAGGCCTTTCCGCGGATGATCCCCTGGGTGATCCCCTTCTCGATCACGGTGAATTTGTCACTCACGAAGGAGATCTCCGGATACTTCTCCGTCTCGAGGTATTTCTTCCGCATGTTCTTGTTGCGTCCCTTGTTGTCCGTATCGAGGGAGGCGGCATCGATGTGGACCTCGGTCTTGAACGTCTCCTCGATCCGCGCCGGGACGAAGGTGATCTCCCCCCGGATCCGGTTCGTGACCCCCGTGAAGGAATGGCCCGTCGATTTCGCGTGGAACGCGACCCGGCTCCCCTCGGAGAGGATCGAAAAGCGCACCGGCGTCTCCCTCTCGAGGAGGTACTCCTCGGCACGTCCCCCCCTCGCAACGAAGAGGAGGAGGAGGAACGATACCACCACGAACCAGCCGTCATGAAGCCTGTTTTTCTCGTCTTTCTCGCACTTTCTCGCCATCGTGATTCCTTTCGCAACTCCGAACGAATGATGGGGGTCGTCTCCTTCTCCAACGCGGCCAGGAGGTCGTGGGGGGGAGTATATCACAGGGATGCACGATTCGAAATCTCATTTGCTGCCGAGGGGTATGTGCGATTTCGCGCAATCCGTTGTGGAGAATGACGCGACCTCTCCCGCCGAGGATCCGAGAAACCGGAGATCGAGGGGATTGGCGAGGAAGGGATCCCGGGGAGACACATCCCGCGGATCGGAGGAAATCAACGGGATGGGGTCGAAAGGGGATCGGCCGTCACAGGATGTCGTTTCTGTGGAACGAAAATTGCTTTATCCCTGAAAGGCGTCCTGCGGTTCGGAAGGAATTTCGTCCGGCGCCGGCCTCCTGGAAACGACGGGGACGCCTTCCAGGGATTCTGCCCGTCCGGCGCGAAGCGCAGAAGGAGGGATACCTTGATCGACATCTTCAGGAAAGCGCTCGTCATCGGAAGTCTCCTGCCCTTTGCCTGGATGGCCGCTCCGGCGGCCCATGCCGACCAGAGGGCCAAGGACGCCTTCCTGGGCCAGAAGTGTGTGAAGTGCCATTCCATCGAATCGCAGGGGGTCAAGGCGGACGAGAAGGCCGTGGCCAAGGGGAAGAAGATTCACGACCTCTCCACGGTGGGCGACCGCCACGATGCGGCCTGGATCAAGCAGTGGCTCAAGAGGGAGATCGCGTGGAGTTCCGACCCGAACAAGAAGGCGCGGAAGCACAAGAAAAAATGGAAGGGGACGGACGAGGATCTCGATGCGGTGGCCAACTGGCTCGCCTCCCTCAAATCGGAATCGGGAAAGTAGCCGCGAGAAGAGAATACGCTGATCGAAGCTGATCGAGAAAAGGAACGGGGGAACCGGGGATTCCGGTTCCCCCCTCTTGTACGCGGAGGCAACCTTGGAACCGACGAACGAGAAATCCCGGCGTTCCTGGCTCGACGAGACCGGGCTGACGATGCGCGATGCCGGAATCCTCTCCCTGATCTTCTTCGTGCTGGCGCTGCTGCTCCTCCTCGATCCGTGGGGACATCCCGAGCCACTCCCGGCGGCGGCCCGTCCCCTTCCCGAGCAGGTCGATCCTGCTCCGGTGCGCAAGATCTCCGATGCGCTTCGCTACGAGGGGGATCGGTGCAGCGATTGCCACGAGGCGGGGGAAGCACCGGAGGAAGACCCGGTCGGGGAGGAGACGGAAGAACACGACATCACCCTCGAACATGGCCGCAACACCCGTTGTTTCAACTGTCATCATCCCACCGAGCGGGACTTCTTCATCAACTATGACGGCTCCACGATCCCCTACGAGGATGTCGTCTTGCTCTGTGCCAAGTGCCATGGCCCCCACTACCGGGACTGGAGAATGGGCGCCCACGGCCGCCGCAACGGTTACTGGAATCCGAAGCTCGGGCCGCAGAAGACGCTCGTCTGTATCGAGTGCCACGATCCCCATTCCCCGCACTTCAAGCCGCTGAAACCCGCGCCCGGTCCCCAGGTGCTCCATGGGGGAGAGAAAGGAGGCTCCGCGCATGAGTGAGAAAGAGACCCGTAAGCGTGACACCCCGCAGGAACCGGAGATGACCCGGCGGGGATTCCTCAAGAAGGGGCTGATCGGAACGAGCGCGGTCGCGGCGACCGCCGCGGCGCTCTCCCCCCTCCGGGAGATCGATGAATTCCCCTCCTTCGAAGAATTCTTCCAGAAGCACTACAAGGAACTCACTCCCGAGGAGAAGAAGGAGATCTTCAGGCGGATCGAAGGGCAGGTCAAGGAGCGATACGGCGTGGACGCCACGATCTCCGACCCCCCACCGATGGAAGGGGTTCAATTCGCCTACGCCCTCAACATCGGCCGCTGCATCGGATGTCGCCGTTGCGTGCATGCCTGCGTCAAGGAGAACAACCAGTCACGCAGCCCGGAGATCCAGTACATCCGGGTCCTCCAGATGCGCAAGGGGTCGATCGACGTGGAGAGTTCCGACCACCACTACGACGGCGACACCGTACCGAACAAAGACTTCTACTACATGCCGGTCCAGTGCCACCAGTGCGCCAACCCCCCCTGCGTGAAGGTCTGCCCCGTGGAGGCGACCTGGCAGGAACCGGACGGGATCGTCGTCATCGACTACGACTGGTGCATCGGCTGCCGGTACTGCGAGGCGGCCTGTCCCTACTGGGCCAGACGTTTCAACTTCGCCGAGCCCCAGATTCCCAAGGAGGAGATCAACCCGAACATGGGCTACCTCTCCAATCGTCCCCGCAAGAAGGGGGTGATGGAGAAGTGTACCTTCTGCCTCCACCGCACCCGTGAGGGGAAATACCCCGCCTGCCTCGAGGTCTGTCCGGTGGGCGCGCGCAAGTTCGGCAACATCCTCGATCCCGAGAGTGAAATCTCGAAGATCCTCGAGACCAAGCGCGTCTACGTGCTCAAGCAGGACGTGGGGACCCTGCCCCGCTTCTACTACTACTTCGACGTATAGGGGGGAGCGATGCGAGACTACCTGATCTTTCTCAAACGGTGTATCCGGGAGGCATTCGTCGGGAGCCGGCGTTACTACGCATGGATGACCCTCCTTACGGTCATCACGCTGGTCGGGTTGCACGCTTACTGCAAACAGCTCGTCCACGGCCTCATCATGACGGGGCTCACGGACCAGGTCTCGTGGGGGGTCTACATCGCCAACTTCACCTTCCTCGTCGGGATGGCGGCCGCCGCGGTGATGATGGTGATCCCGGTCTACGTCTACAAGGACGAGAGCCTGCACGACTCCGTGATCTTCGGGGAGTTGCTGGCGGTGGCCTCGATCATCATGTGTCTCGGCTTCGTGATCGTCGATATGGGTCGTCCCGACCGGCTCTGGCATATGATCCCGGGGATCGGCCGCTTTCACTGGCCGATCTCGATGCTCACCTGGGACGTCATCGTGCTCAACGGCTACCTCCTCCTCAACCTCCACATCTGCGGCTATCTCATCTACTGCGCGTACCGGGGGCGCAAACCCGCGCGGATCTTCTACATCCCCTTCGTCTTCGTGGCGATCGTCTGGGCGATCAGCATTCACACCGTGACCGCCTTCCTCTACGTCGGTCTTGGGGGTCGTCCTTTCTGGAACTCGGCGATCATCGCCCCCCGCTTCCTCGCCTCGGCCTTCGCGGCGGGACCGGCCTTCATCATCCTCACGCTCCAGATCATCCGGCGCTACACCCCCTACGACATCGGGGACGATGCGCTCCTTCGGCTCCGTTCGATCGTGCAGGTTGCGATGATCATCAACGTCTTCCTCTTCCTGAGTGAACTCTTCACGGAGTTCTATACCGGTTCGGCGCACTCGATCTCCGCGACCTACCTCTTCTTCGGGCTCCACGGCCACCACGCGCTCGTTCCCTGGATCTGGACGGCGATCCTCTTCAACACGGTGGCCCTCTTCCTCCTCGTCATGCCGCAGTCCCGGAAGCTCCGCTTCCTCAACTGGGCCTGCGTGCTGGCGATCCTCGGGATTTGGATCGAGAAGGGAATGGGTCTCATCGTGCCGGCCTTCATCCCCACCCCGCTCGGCGAGATCGTCGAGTACAACCCGAGCCTCAACGAAACGCTCATTGCCTTGGGGATCTGGGCCTTCGGTCTCCTCTGCTACACCGTCTTCCTCAAGATGACGATCCCCGTTCTCGAAGGGCGCGTCCACGCCGACTGACCCACCTCTTGGGGAGTGACCTTTCCCCTTGGGGAGTGACCTTCCCCCCCATCGATGGATTCCGGGTTCCGATGCCGGCCGGCCGGGGATCCCGGATCGTGAGCGTTCCACTCTTCCACGATGTTCCCGGACTTTGGAGGAGCGATCTTTCCCCCGCCCCCCTCCCTTCGATCTCCGGGAGTACGGCTCGCCACGAATCGAAACGACCCCTTCCGAGGGGACGGCTGCGGAAGGCTGCCGGTCCCCTCGTCGAGGTCGGGAATGGAACGCCGCGTTCTGGTTACGCTTCTTCCTCACAGGCGTCGCCGATGCCGTTCCCGTCGGCATCCGCCTGATCGGAGTTCGGAACCGTGGGACAGTTGTCGAGTTCGTCGGGCACCCCGTCCCCGTCGCGGTCCCCGTCGTCACAGGCGTCGCCGATGCCGTCCCCATCGGCATCCGCCTGATCGGGATTGGCGACCTCGGGGCAGTTGTCCGCGCTCTGGCAGACGCCGTCCTCGTCCGGGTCGTCGGGGTTGTCCGCCGGGCAGGGATCACAGGCGTCCCCGGCGCCATCCCCATCCTCGTCGTTCTGGTCGGGATTGAGGACCTCGGGGCAGTTGTCCGTGCTCTGGCAGACACCGTCCTCGTCCGGGTCGTCGGGGTTGTCCG
>CAZTSL010000064.1:0-27243 GCA_964616915.1 uncultured bacterium | reverse complement strand
CCCCTGACAGGGCGGCACTGGTTGTCGAGTAAGTGATTTGTTGGTATACTCCTCTTGGAGGTACCAGAGGATGAACGGAGAATCCACGCTCGATCCGTTTTTCTGCCGTGCTCCTCGCGATCTCTCTCCCTTCCTGTGAGATCGGTGCCAGAACCTTGACGATCTCTTCCGGCTCGATCTCCGCATTCTCATACAGATATCGGATGACGCTCTCCAGGAACCGAAGTCCCGGCCTCCTGGCAAAGAGATGCCCGCCGATCTCGAAGATTCCGGGCAGCGCCTTGCGAAGCCCCTCCTCGTCGAAGATCTTCTTCATCACCAGGGCTGCGATCCTCACCCCCGCGTGCCGGAAGACCTCCCGTTTCAGTTCCTCGTCGGACCATTCGGAGAGGTCGGCCAGCAGATACCGGAACTCGGTGAGAAAAGGGAGGAGGATGCTCCGATGCCATGCGGATTCCGCAAATCATGGGAATTCAAGATTCGATCGCCCTGGGGCGATCCCTTGACCCTCTTCGGTTCGAGGTTCATCATGGAGAACCGAGAACGAAGAGAGAAGGAACATCCCGATCGGGGGCGCCGCACGATCGGAGAAGAAGAAAGGAAGGAGGATCATGCGTCCATTTCGGAGAGGGATTCATCTCGTTGCGATCTCAGGGATACTCCTTGGGATCCTGGGGGGGGAGACGTGTCCCGGAGCGAAGACACTTCGGATCGTCGAGCAGTATCCCTCCCTCGCCCGTTTCAAGGTCGTGACCCAGGGACTGACGGTGCGCCTCCGCTTCTCCGATTCCCTCGATCGGACGAGTTCGATTGCGGTGACGCGACAGGGGGAGGAGATCCCCCTTCCCGGCCGGATCTCCTTTACGTCGGTGCGCCGGCCCGACGATACGATCCTCCTCGCCGTGGAGAGCCCGCTCGAACTGGGAGCGACCTACGAACTGCATGCCGAAGGGGTCCGTGCCCTCGACGGTACCCCCTTCGACGGCACCTTCCCCGAGGGGGAGCGCTTCGTGCCCAACGTTCCGATCGACCTCAACGACGACCGGCAGGAGGGTGAGGGACCCGCCCTCATCGGGTACAACCCCACCGATCCCGAAGGGACCGATCCCGACCGTCCGCTCGAGATCCCGGGGGCCAGCGTCACCGAGGCGTGGAAGTACACGACGGGGCGCCCCGATGTCGTGATCGCGGTGATCGACGACGGCTTCAGCGACTTTTCCGATGACGACCTGCGCACCGAGTTCTTCCTCAACCGGGGAGAACTCCCCCCCCCCGCCTGTGAGGTACCGGGGAACGACCCATGGGACTGTAACGGAGACGGGCGCTTCAACGTCGAGGACTACGCTGCGGACGACCGCGTTGCGGACCGTCGGGGCGACGGGATCGATATCGGGGATCTCATCGCCGCCTTCGCCGATGGCGCCGATGACGACGACAACGGCTACCCGGACGACATCTCCGGCTTCGACTTCTTCCGCCGAACGCCGGAGGGGCTCGGAGTCGATGCGATTCCCGAAGGGGTCCACGGTGACCTCGGGGGGGAGGGCGCCGCCGGGGTAGCGGACAACCCCGGAAGCCATGACCTTGGCGCCTGTCCCCGCTGCACGATCCTCCCGCTGCGCATCGCCCCCTCCCTCCTCGTCGATTCGACGCTTCTGGCCGAGGCGGTCCGGTACGCCACCGATATGGGGGCCGCGGTGCTCAACCTCGGGATCGCTACGCTCAACAACGACCATGCCGCGCTCGAGGCGCTCGAAGCGGCCCACGATCGGGGAATCGTGGCGATCGCCGCGCTGGGGGACGAACTCTCCTACGAGCACGAGTTCCCTGGCGCCTACCCTCCGGTGATCCCCGTCAAGGCGATCTACGACCTGGCGGGCGCGTTCGTGGAGTCGGGGTGCACGAGCTACGGGAGCCACCTCCTCCTCTCCGTCCCCTCCCACTACTGTACTTCGAGTTCGGTCGCACTCGCCTCCGGCGTTGCGGGGCTCGTCGTCTCCCGGGCCCGCGATCTCGGCATCACGCTCTCCGCCGGCGAGGTCAAACAGCTCCTGACGATGACGGCCGACGATATCGCCTACGATTGCGTCACCCTCTCGGGGGGGGACTGTGCGCCGGGGTGGGACGAACATTTCGGATATGGCCGTCTTCATGCCGGCCGTGCCCTGCTTGCCCTGGGAGATCCGCAGAAGGGGATTCCCCCCCGGATCCCACCCGATGTCGAGATCTCCGCGCCAGCCTGGTTTTCGATCTTCAACCCCCGCGAAACCCCGACGATCGAGGTCTCCGGCCGCATCTCCGCAAGGGCGCATCCCTTCCACTACGAGATCGACGTGGCCGCAGGGCTGGAGCCGGCGGAACGGGCCTTCACGACGCAGATCGCCGGGGAGGGCATGGCTCCGATCGACGGTTTCCTCGGAGAGGTCGATATCAGGGACCTCATCGCCGAATCACAACTCGAACGGGCCTCGGACGACCGGGAGGATTTCGCCGTCACCCTACGGATCCGGGCGTGGTACACCGACGATCATGGGGTACGCGTCGTGGGGGAGGATCGCCGGGCCCTCTCCCTCCGGATCGATGACGATCCCGGATCTGGCCTGGTCCCCGGCTTCCCGATCGAGATCGGGCACTCCGGGGAATCGCCCGTCATCCTGGCCGACCTCGACGGCGATGGCGGGGAGGAGATCCTCTTTGCAACCGCTGGAGGGACGATCGAAGTCTTCACCCGCGCCGGAACGGAGCGATGGGAACCCTTTTCCGGCTTTCCCGTCTCCCTGCGGACACGCCATCCCCGGGAGAGCGTCATCGCCTCGCTGGCTCTGGGGGATCTCCTCGGAACAGGCGAGCAGGTCATCGTGGCCGCCACCCTTTCCGGCCGGGTGTACGCGATCCACGGCCGAGGGAATCTCGATCCGAGCGGTTCGCCCTTTCTTCCCGGCTTTCCGGTCTCCGCCGATCCGGTGGACAACGGCTCCGCGGAGACCTTCCTCTTTGGCAATGCCTTCTTCGCAGCGCCCGTGCTCGGCGATCTCAACGGAGACGGTCGCCTCGAGATCGTCGCTCCCTCCCTCGACGGTCGGCTCTATGCCTGGGAAGGGGTCGATCGGGATGGGGACGGGGAGGCGGACCGGCTCCCGGGATGGCCCGTTCTCGTGCGGAGCGATTCGCGCGTGGGGGATCTGGCCTGCCGGGGGAATGGGGGCGGAGAACACAGCGTCTTTGGTCTCCTTTCGGTCTCCCCGGTCGTGGCGATACTGCCGGGCGCTGCCGATCCGGAGGTCGCCGCTTTCCCTGCGGTCTTCCTCTCCAGCACGGAACTCTGCGACGACGATGGCGTCGATGGCCTCGAAGCGGGACGCTTCTACGGGATCTACCACGACGGGAACCTCCATCCCGGGGGACCCTTCATCCCCGGATTTCCGGTCGCAACCCCGATGATCGCGGAGTTCGCCGACGCATTCCCTCTCCCTCCGGTTTCGATCGGCGGGACCACCCCCCCCGGGCTCTACTGGAGCGGGGAGGAGGCGGTACTCGGGGCGGGAAACTTCTTCGGCCCTCCCCTCCTCGTGCGTTACCGTCCCGGCACGCCGGGGAACGTCTCGGTGGAGGTGCTCCTTCGGGGGACCGGGGACCTCAATGTCGCCGCGGGGGGAACTTTCGCTCCCCTTGTGCGAAACGGGCCGGTGAAGTACATCTATCCGACCGCCGGTCTCGTGAGCTACAACGACGGGCTTGCCGCCTTCAGCCACGATATCGTGGCATGGGATGCCCTTTCTCCCGAGAATCCCGAACTCTTCGACCGGGTGGAGGCACTCGCCTTCCTGACGAACCCCGTGGTCGCCGACATCGATGACGACGACCGCTTCGAGATCCTCCAGGGGAGCGGCGGTTATTTCCTCCACGCTTTCCGGGGGCGCCGGCAGGATGCCGAGGGGTGGCCGAAGTTGACGAACAACTGGCTGATGGGGGCGCCGGCGGCCGGGGACATCGACGCGGACGGGTTGCTGGAGATCGTGACCACGACCCGGGAGGGGTTCCTCTACGCCTGGAATACGACCGCTCCCCTCTGCCGGGGGGGGAACCGTAATGCTCCATGGCCCCGCTTCCGGCATGATGCCCACAACTCCGGCACCTACGGCCACGATGCGATCCCGCCGGGGCGGATCGTCGATCTTTCCGGTGTGCTCCGCTCGCCGGCCGGGGAGGGATCTCCGGTGGGGGAGGAGGGTTGCGCGGCTTCCCCGCTCACGCTCTCCCTCCACTGGACGCCGCCGGGGGACGATGGACCCTGCGGTGAGGCCGCCCGCTACGAGATCGCCTGCACCCCCGAAGCGGGTGCGGATCTCACCGATCCTTCCCGATTCTCCGCCGCTCCCTTCCGGATATCCTTTTCGATCGCGCCTCGCGGACGAGTCGAGAAGGGGGTGACCCTTCCGTCGGGCATGCGGGTCTGTGCGCTGCGGGCACTCGATTCAGCGGGCAACCGGGGTCTTCCCTCGAATCTCCTCCATCTCCCTGCAAGGGAAACCGCATGCCCCGAAGTATCCCCGTAACCTTCCCGAATCCGCGTGGGGAACGGCTCTCGGGCCGCGTCGAGCACCCTACGGGGGAACCCCTGGGCTATGCGCTCTTCTCCCCCTGTTTCACCTGCAACAAACATAGCGCCGCGGCGAGCCGGATCAGCCGCGGCCTTGCGGAAAGGGGAATTGCGGTCCTTCGCTTCGATTTCACCGGCCTTGGGGGGAGTGAGGGGGACTTTTCCCGCACGAGCTTGCGATCCAACATCGAGGATCTCCTCAGTGCCGTGGATTTTCTTCGGGAATCGTTCGCGCCGCCCCGTCTTCTCGTGGGGCACAGTTTCGGGGCGACGGCGCTCCTTCTGGCCGCGGAACGACTCCCGGAGGCGAAGCTGATCGCCACGATCGGAGCGCTCAAGTCACCCCGTCACCTCTTGACTCGGTTCTCCCTCGATCCTGAGCGGATCAAGCGGGAGGGAGGCACCGAGGTCACGATCCGAGGGCGGAGTTTTCCGATCAGCCCTCGCTTCGTCGAGGAGATCCTCCATTTCGACGCGGAGATCGACCGCCATCTGGCTCGTCTTTCGGTTCCTCTCTTCGTCTTCCATGCACCATCGGATCAGAGCGTCCCGATCGAAGAGGGGTATGCGCTCTTCGATCGGGTTCCCCCACCGAAGCACTTCGTCTCGCTTTCGGGTGCCGACCATCTCCTCACGCGGGAGGCGGATGCCCACTTCGTCGTGGAGATCCTTTCCGCCTGGCTCCGCCACTATCCCTCTGGAGATCGGGTTCCACCCCGAAGCTGATTTTTTCCGACACGAATTTTCCCCCAGGGTAACTTACTCCCCGAAACGTCGATGCAAGATGCCATATCCGGAGATCGGCCGAATTGCACGATCTCCATGACTGCGCAGTCGCAAGCGCGTCCCGGAGCACGAATGCTCCCCCAGATCGTCTGGACGGGACGAAACCTTGCCCGATCACCCAACAGGAGAGAGAAGATGAGACATCTGTTGACCGCACTGGCAATCCTCCCCTTTCTCATGGCGGCTCCCCTTCACGCCAGCGTGCCTCCGGAGCAGAAACAGAACGCCAAGAAGCTCGCCGACGATCTCAAGGCGATCCAGGCGAAGTCGGAGGTCACCGATGAGATGAAGAAGGATCTCTACAACGACCTCATGGCCGTCTATGGCACGGCGCACAAACCCTCCCCCAGCACGGTGAAACAACTCGCCTTCGATCTCGCCGAAGCGCTCGATGACGGAACCCTCTCCCCCCAGGAGATCAACCAACTCGTCGAGGATCTCATCCTCGTGATGACGAGTGCCGGAATCACCGAGGAGCAGGCCAAGAAACTCCTCTCCGACATCCAGAAGATCCTGCGGGCCTCCAACATCACGCAGGAGGATGTCAAGAAGATCGCCAACGACCTCAAGGCGATCCAGAAAGCGATGAAGAAAGGAAAATAGTCCACGACAAACCCCATTCGATCCAACGATCCGACCATCGAGGAGGGACACGATGCATCGTTTTTCCACATACCTTCTTTGTGCGACGATCGCTCTCTTTCTGGCCGTGGCGCCGATCGAGGCCCGGCCTCCGCAGAAGATGTCGCAGCAACAGAAGAAGAACGTCCAGCAACTCGCCAAGGATCTCCAGGAGATCCATCAGGCCTCCGACGTCACGAACGCGATGATCCAGGATCTCTACAACGACCTCATGGCCGTCTATGGCACGGCCACGTCGAAACCCTCGCCCCAGAGCGTCCGGCAACTCGCCAGGGATCTTTCGGGCGCCGTCGATGACAGCAACCTCTCGGAGAGCGAGATCGAAAAGCTCTGTCAAGATCTCGTCGCGGTGATGACGAGTGCAGGGATCGACGAAGCCGCGGCGGAGAAACTCGTCAAGGATCTCGAACGGATCCTGAAGGCCTCCAACGTCGATGCCGACGATATCCACAAGATCGTGGGTGACCTTCAGAAGATCCGCCAGGAGGCCCACAAACAGCATGAAAAGCTCCCCGAACTCCCTCCGGAGCAGAAACAGAATGCCAGGAAGCTCGTCGATGATCTCAAGGCGATCCAGGAGAAATCGGAGGTCACCGATGAGATGAGGCAGGATCTCTACGAAGATCTGCAGGCGGTCTATGGCACGGTGCATCAACCGGAACCGAGCACCGTGAGACAATTCGCCTCCGATCTGGCCAAGGCGCTCGATGACGGCCGGATCTCCCCCTCGGAGATGAACCAACTCGTCGAAGATCTCATCCTCGTGATGACGAGCGCCGGCATCACCGAGGAGCAGGCCGAGGAGATCCTCAAGGATATCGAGACGATCCTGCGCGCCTCCAATGTGACACCCCAGGATGTCCAGACGATCGTCAACGACCTCAAGGCGATCTACCGGACGGCCCGGGCGAACCGGAGGTAGTTCCGAGATCCGCGGGAACGCCTGCACCCCGCTGGCAGGTCGCAGGTCGAAGCGAAAAGGGCAAGCATTCCGCTTGCCCTTTTCGCTTCGGGATCGAGACGCCCGGATCGGAGCGGAACGAGGATTATGCCGAATCGTTACGGCGCCGCAGGAGGAAGGGGACGAGGAGCGTCAAGAGGAGGAGGGAGAAGGTGGAAGGCACGAGATGCTGGGTGCCTCGGATCATCTCTGCCGGGCCACCGGTGCAGGTGGGGGGACAGATGCCATCTTCACCCGGCTCGGCGTTGTCGTCGGGAGCGCAATCGCAAGCATCCCCTACGCCGTCGATGTCGCGATCGCTCTGATCGTCGTTGGATACCCTCGGACAGTTGTCGCAGACGTCGCCCACGCCGTCTTCATCCTGATCGGCCTGGTCCTCGTTTTCCGTTTCGGGGCAGTTGTCCTCCGAATCGTTGATGCCATCGCCGTCCGTATCGGGGGCTTCGAGGTAGATCGCCACGCTGAGGCGAACGATTTCGCTGTTGAGGGAGCAGGTGTTCTTCGGACCGGGCGGGCCCCAGACGGCCTCGTAGTTGTGGTTCGAGCTGTTGCCCCCCACGTAGAGGATCTTCGTGTTCGCCGCGTTGCCGGTGAAGATGTCGTTGCAGGTTCCCGTGCCGCCCCCGGGCCGGCTGCAACCACAGTAGCTGCGATCGCTCGTCATCCATGCCAGGGTGACCCCGTCGGGCAACCCGCAACTGTTGTTCGGGTTGTCGCGGAATCCTTCCCCTTCGTGCTGATCGGTGCGGTAGGTCAGGGCAGTGGCGCCCTCCCAACAGGCGGTCACCGGACCGAAGAGTCGGGCACCGGCGAGGAGTTCACCCGTCTCTGCGTTGAAGAGCCGCATGAAGAGCGGTCCCTCCTTGGCATCGAGGCAGTTGTTCTCCCAGTTCCACGCCACGTCGTCTGCCGCCGTGTTCGTAAAGCCCGCGCACTGCTGGAATCCCGAGGGGGGATCGGGATCGACGAAGCGTGCATCCGCGTTCAGGGTGGCACCATCCGGATTGCAATCGGTCGTCGAACCGTTCGAGCAGACCGCCGCGTACGCCTGAGGTACAACGAGGCCCAACAGGGCGATCCCGGCCAAGACGATCGTCATCCATCTTGCTTTCGAGAATCTCATGGAATCCTCCTGATTCGTGTTGAACATCATTATCGTTTCATTTTATCAGATTTTCGATCGAAACTACAAATATGCGAAAAATCCTCCAATCCGGATCGATGCACGGAAGGCTGTCGAACGCTCACGCTGGTGGCGTGTAACCGGTGGTGGGCGTTCGAGATTTCCCCTGATCGAGGAAATCTGGTATCATCGGGGGAAGATCGGAGATACCTCGTGAGGGGAGAGAAACAGGGAATGATCAGTCGAATCAGCAAGCTCACGCTTCTCGTGTATGGTCCGCTCTTCGTTGTGAGCGTGGCATGGTCGAAGTATCGAGGATTGCCGTGGATCGAGGAGTTTGCCATTTCGTGGCGGGGCGTTTTCCTCGGACTCCTCGGGGCGGGTCTCCTTGCGCTCGTCAACTTCTCGGTGCTCCACTTTCTGCGGGATGTTCCCTTCTTCCGTGGGATCGCCCGGGTCTGCGATGCGTGGGTCTATCCCTTCCTGCGGGGGATGACCGGCCTCGACATCGTGATCGTCAGCGTATGCGCAGGGGTGGTCGAGGAGGCGCTCTTCCGGGGCGTATTGCAGGAGGAATTGGGGATCGTGTGGGCCAGTCTCCTCTTCGGCCTGGCCCACGCGATCGCGCTCGAACTCGTCGTCTGGATTACGGGAATCGGCTTCCTGCTCGGTTGGTTCTTCGCGCAGACGGGTGACATCGCCACGGTGATGATCTGCCACGGGGTCTACGACGCGCTCGTGATCTACTACATGCGCAGGCATTACCGGCCACCGCGCCTCTGAGGGATTGGAGGGGAGAGCCGGCTTCGAGGGAAGAGGAGCGGCAGGAAGATCGCGCCCGGCAGAGGATTCGGAGGGCGTCATGGGCATTCTCGCCGGCTGAACGCGACGGAGTGTCCGTCTGCCGAAGCGCGAATCCCCCGCAGAGAGGGCGATCACCCGTAGATCACGGTCGTGAGGTAATGTTCGGGATTCTTTCGGAAGAGGTTGTCCATGAGCGCCTTGTAGCGGTCCTGGAAGATGGGTTTCTCTTCGTCGGGGAAGTCACTCCATTCGATCGCGTGTTCGATGATCTCGTCGAACTTCTCGTCGTAGAAGGCGACCATCCGTTCCTCGATGTCGGAGAAGTTCTGCGCGCAGAACTCCTGGAACGCTTCGGTCTCGAAGTACTTCTCGCTCTCCTTGGTGCAGAAGGCGTACTTCTCCTCCCCGCTCTTCTTCGGATCGTTGAGGATCTTGAAGTAACGGCTCTGTTCCACGTCCATGCGCATGTCCTTCCCGGTGACGACGCAGAAGCTCAGCCATTTCATCAGGGAGACGATGAGCCAGGGGAAGTGGACGTGGAGGGAGGTGAAGTTGCTGTCGGGACAACCGTTGGCGAAGTCGATCGGGTGGATCTGACCCTTGCGGATCAACGCCTCGAAGCTGTTGTAGGTCCATCGGTGGTAGGCGTTGATGAACTTGACGTAATTCTCCAGGCGTCCGAAGATGTCGCGATCCATGATCGGCTTTTCGGGGTTGTAGTGTTCATGGAGGGGTTTGTCGGGCTCGTACTTCATGGGGAGGACCTGTGGACCGATCGCCATGCAACGGATGAAGATGTCGTAGTCCATGATCCCTTCCTGGAGATGGAAGGAACGCCCCTCGGTCTTGTCGAACTTCTCGTAGAGTTCCTCGAGGCTCTCGATCTTGAAGACGTCTCTTCCACCCCCTCCCTGGGTCTTCTTGAGGAAGACGGGGTATCGGTTCTCGAAGACCTTCTCCATCGTGCGTCTCAGGAAGTCTTCCGGGGGATAGAACTCGGAGCGCATCCGGCACGCTTTGGGGACGAAGCGGTCATAGTCGTCGAGCGCCTTCCGCACGGCGGCCCAATCGGTCTTCCTGCGCTGCGGATCCCATCCGAACTCGGTGTTCTCGATGATCGCCTCCTGCTCGACCTTCCACCGCTCCAGGGCGAAATGCTCGGGGAGGACGGGGCCAAAGGAGGGGAGGAGGACCGTCTTCGGAAATCGATCCTTGGGATGCATCGCCCGCGCCATCAGGTCGTAGGTCGTGTGCTTGTTGAAGTTGACGAAGGTATAGGTGTTGTTCGCCATCTGGATACCGGAGTTCATCGCCTGGAAGGCCCAGTTGCGGTAGTACTCGTTCCAGTGCGTGGTTCGATCGACGACGAAATCCGCCTCCTTGCTCAGATCCTGGCCGCAGAGAACGGGTTTGGCGTAGATCCGGGTGAGTTCGATCTTGAACTCCTTCCCCTTGTACCGGATCACCGGGTCGAGGAAATCGAGAAATTCTGCCATTGCGTGGCGCATGCTCCAGTCGAAGGAGGCCAGAATGGCGACACGTTTCGTGATCATCGGTCATCTCTCCTTTCGGGTATCCTGGTGTGCTTCACCGGCCGCCTTGCGTGATCCTCCATTGCGGCCGGATCCATGAATTTCGTGCGGTAGAAGAGCCAGGAAAGGAAATCACGTTGTTTTAACGTATCGGGGAGATCGGGTCAAGGGGGAAACGAGGGGAATCCGGACGATCGCATCCAAATCGGCTCGACCTGGACGATCTGGCCTGATCCAACCGGGCTCTCGGGGGCTCCTTGGGCGGAACGGAGGCGAAGTGGACCCGTTTACATCCCGAATGGGAGCGGATCGGGACGCCGCAGGAGGTAGAGGACGTACTGGAGGATCACCCAAAGGGAGACGGGAGAGACGACGGCGAGAAAGGAACGCCACAGGGTAAATCCGTTGATCGCGTGAATCCCGAGCCAGAGCATCCCCACCCCCCAGAGAATCAGGAGGATCTGGAAGATCCAGACCGGCACGAGGAGGGGGTTGTCCCGGGTCAGGAAATGGAGTGCATACGCATAGGTCTCGTCGGGGTACTCGATGACGTTCTCGTACCACTCGTGCCAGTAGAACCGGAGTGCCTCCCAGAGCGGCGGCGCCTGCGCCTCGGCGGTCTCGATGCGTTCGGGCTCCGTTTCGGCCGATGTTCCGGGAGGCGGTGCATCCGCTCCCACCTCCCCGGCGGTACCCTTCGACGCCGCGTAGATCCGGTCCTGCGTTCGGAACATGCAACTGTAGAGGGGAACGAAGAGGAGGAGGCCAACGACCGATGGGAGGAAGATCGCATGGCCGACCATCAGGGCGTTCTCCCGCAACGTCGTCTTCCCCCGAAACGCATGTGCGCCGAGATACCCCCAGAGCACCGTGAAGATCGAGAAGTTCACGAACCCCTTGAAAAGCCCCACGCCGAGACTGAAGAGGAGGAAGCAGGACAGGGGGAGGAGTACCTCCCAACTCGGAAGGATGATCCGGGAGACCCGCATGAAGAGGAGCACCAGGGTGAAGAGATAGACCCCGAGGAAGGAGACCCATAGGTTTCCGTCCCGGGCGGCATGCAGCAGGGCCTCCCGGGGGGTGAAGAGGAGGGAGAAGAGGATCTCCCGCTCACTCCATCTCCGCGTCTCCCCCCCAGCGGCATCGGTATCCTGCTGGGGGACCTCTTCGACGACGAGGGCCTTCTCCTTCCTTCCCGTTGCCTTGCAGGCGGGACAGGGGATCGCATCGAGAAGTTCGTCGCCCTCCCCCTTCTCCTCGTTCCAGCAGCGGATACAGAGCACGTGGGCGCAGGCGCAGCGGAAGGTGTGCTCCTGCCGCCCACAACGGAGACACGGCTGGTATTGCGGTGATTTCATCTCGCGTATCGCTCCTTGGTGCCTACGTTGCGCCGCACCCGGCCGCCACTCCCCCGTCGGCGCTCTCCATCATCGGCGAGTTGCGCAACGGATCGGAGCCTTCCATCGTGTCGCTGTATCCTCATGCTGCATCCATTCGTGGTTTCCCACCTTTCTGCCCTTGACCCGCCTCGGGGTGTGCGCTATCCTGCGATGGCGTCGAAACAGATGACCGATCGTCTCTCCGGAGGGGGGAGCGGATCGAGGGATGCCCGGGTGCGCGCACGATGGAGGTTTCCAGGGGGCCGTCATGGAGTGGATCACGACGTTGCGCAGGAAAGCGGCAGAGGAGATCGGCCGGTTGGGGATCGAGGTGCAGCCCCTCGTCGTCACGGTGGCGGCTTCGGCCTTCCTGATTCTTCCCCGCTATCTCTCGCGTGGTTTCGAGCGGGAAGCGCGCAGACTCCTCTCCCCGGAGGGGGTGCGGATGATGCACGATCTGGGGATCAACATCACCTTCGTCTGCCAGTTCATCCTCCCCTGCATCGTGCTCCTCTGCCTGCGCAAGCGGCTTCGCGAAAGCGGCCTGGGGATCGGAGACGTTCGTTTCGGAGCCAAGGCGTGTCTCCTCTGCGTCGTGCTCTATCTCCCTGCGTTTCTCCTCCTCTTCCACGATCCCCAGACGCAGCGTTACTACGCGCACGGAGCGAAGATGTACGACTGGGGGACCTTCTTTCTCTGGCACGTTCCCTCGGTGGTGCTGCTGATGCTTCAGACGGAGTTCTTCTTCCGGGGTTTCCTTCTCCTGGGGATTCGGCGCGTTACGGGAGATTTCTATGCGATCCTCCTGCAGAACATTCCGTATGTGCTGTTGCACCGGGGAAAGCCGGGGCTCGAGGCGCTCGGATCGATTCCGGTGGGACTCGCGCTGGGATATCTGGCGGCACGGACCGGTTCCGTATGGTACGGTGTTGCGCTGCATGGGGGGATCGCGCTCCTCTTCGAGGTGATGATCCGGCTCCTGCGCTGAGGGGAACATCGGATCGCCGCCCCTGGTCATGTCGATGGCTCCTCGTTGCGTATTCCTCCACCCCTTCCGACAAAAGAGGCCGTCTCTGCGTCCCATCACCGATGGGCGTAGTTGTAGATCGCCCGACCGAACTTCTCTGCATCGACGCGCCGGGGCGGATCCTGGGTGTGATCGATGACGTACTTCCTCTTCGTCTTCGGGTCCGTGTGGATGAGGAACTTCCCCTGGTAGGCGCCGACGACGAGTGGATAACCCGAACGTCCCGGCTCGCTGAGGAAGAGGAAGAATTCCTCCCCTGGTTTGAAGCGGGGCAAGGCCGCGATGCGTCCCACAGGGGCGCCACCCATGCTCTTGATCTGGCGGAATTTGATCTCCTCGAGGGAATCCTCCCCCTTGAGCACCTGGTGGACGAGGATCGTATAGACGTTGAAGACGAATTTCCCCTGCGTCTGGGTCTCGACATGGGAACAGGTGGCATAGACGATCGTCTTCGAGGCCCGGATCAGTTGCCGCAGCGACTTCCTGACGACCGTCGTGGCGGAGAGGGGGGAGAGGAAGGTGAAGAAAAGCAGTATTGCTGCGATGAAAATCCGTTTCTTCATGATGGAACTCCTTGATCGCTCATCGCCGGAACCCATTCCGGAGGAGGGGGAAGAGGGTCAAGAGGAGGGGGAGGAGGAATCACCCGGCTGAGGGGCCGTTCTCATGGCGCAGGGAACAGCCGCATCCGGGGTCCGTCTCCTCGCTCTGCGCGGTCGTTTCTCCACTCTCGGCGGTGGTGAAGCCGCCACAGTCGGGGAAGCCACCCACCGGTGTTCCCCCCGTATAGGGGAGCGCCCCTCCGCCCCCCCCCTCGGTCCGGACCTCGTAGCCGGGATTGTCGCCATTGACGACGATTTCGATGCCGGTGATCCGTTGGCCCGCCGTGACCTGGAAGCGCCGGGCCTCGGGAGGAGGGGTCGCCGAAGCGCAACGCAGGTCGTCGAGGAACTCGCAACGGAAGAAGGTATCCGCCTCGGAGAAGAGGAGGCCGACCGTCTCTGGACCCATACCCATCTCCCGCGGGGTGATCGGCTGCACCCGGATCGCATACTCTCCCGGGGGGAGGCCCGCGATGCGGAATTCCCCTCCGCCGTCTGGACCGGTGCGGTACCCGGAGAGCCCGCTCACAGCGGTTTCGATCTGGTCTCCCGCCATCTTGAGCGCCGCGACGCTGGCCCCGAAGACGGGCGCCCCCCCGCTCGTTCTCACGACCCCCTCGATCACGCCGTAACGCTCGGTGGAACCGCACGCCGGATAGAGCGCGGAGAGCGCGGCCACGTCGTCGGCCTCGAGAGTGAGGAGGGGGGCGCACCCCGGCGGGTCCGGAAGCGTGAACGCATACATCGTCGGGGTTTTGGCGACCGCCTCCGTGTCGGCGAAGTTCTCCGTAAAAGTCTGCGGTACCACCGTGGTGTGTCCCAATCCGATGAAATGGCCGACCTCGTGCGTGATCGTGGCGGCATAGACCTCCTCGGGGAAATCGATCGAGGTGTTGAGGAGGATGAAGCCATCGAGGATCCGCCCGTCGAAGGGATTCTCCGGGAGGGAGGAATCCCCGTTCACGACCGGAATCCCGAAACCGATCACCGTCTCCGGATCCGCACCGAGTTCCGCCATGATGCTGCCGTCCTGATCGATGATGATCTCATGAATCCCGTCGCCGATCAAGAGATAGGGGGAATTGGGGTCATCGAAGAGGGTCTCCACGTTGAGATCCTCATCCGTCGTTCCCTGGCTTTCAAAGGCGATGTACGCAGTATCGACCGCGGTCCAGGGCTGGAGGTTCTTCCGGATGAACGCTTCGAGATCGACCCCGGCGAGCATCCCCTGGGGGCCGCCGTCGAGGAGATAGGTCACGGGGATGTCCTCCAGACTCCAATAGTAGACGCCGATCTCCATCGTCGTTTCGTTTTGCTCCGTGAAGATCGTGTAACCCGCCGCTGAAGGGGGGAGGAGGAAGAGGAAGAGGAAGAGGTGGAGCAGGAGGATTTGTGCTGCGTTTCGCATCTTCGTGGGCATCGATCGAGTCCTGTAGGAAGCGTTGGGTTGTCGGGCCGGTGTCCGGGGGTGTTCTCCGAGGGAAGAGGACCACGCCGCAAAAGGGGGTCATCTTCCCCTCCGGTAGTAGACGAAGAACGCGAGGAGAAGGAAGAAGGAGAGGGCCTCGCCCTTTCCCCCCCGCGTGGCATGGCAGCCGCAGCCGCCGCCATCCTCCTGCTCTGTGTCGGATCGCTCACTGGGGAATCCCCCCCGCGGTTCTCCGCCGACGTAGGGGAGATCGGGGAACGCCCCCTCCTGCCTCGTCACGGCGGGATCGCCATCCTCCCCATTGACGGTGAAATGGACCTCGGTGGTCTTGCCCGCGGTCACGGTGACCACCATGAACTCCCCTCCCTCCCCGGTGAAGCAATCGACATCCCGGAGGAACTCGCAGGCGCAGTCCGTCTCGATGTTCTGGAACATCAGGCCGATGTTCTCCGGGCCGATGCCGATGAGGTCGGGATCGACGGGATAGAGGATCAGGATGTAGTCACCGGGGACGAGTCCCGTGATCTGGAACTCTCCGTCGCCCCCCCGCCCCGTCTTGTAGCCGGAGAGGCCGCCGACCGCCTCCTCGAGGTTGTTTCCTCTTCCGAGTCGGATCGCGAAGATGCTCGCCCCGAAGAATCCTGCGCCGTTGGGGCGGGTGACCGTTCCGGCGATCGCGCCGTACGCCGTCTCGAAGTCGGGTTCCGGGTAGAGGGCGGAGATCGCCGCGATGTCGTCCGGTTCGAGCGTGTTGGCGAGCGCGTCGTCGGGGAGCGCGAAGGGGAACATCGTCGGAACGCGGGAAAAATCGATCTCGTTGAGGCTCACATGGCCGTCTCCGTTCTCGTCGTCTCCCACGAGGGAGAGCCAGAAGGGGGTGTGACCGAGACCAAGGAAGTGACCCACCTCGTGGATCAACGTTGCCTTCACACTCTCGGGATCCTGTTCTCCCGAGGTGTTGATCAGGACGAATCCGTCGATGATCTCACCGGTGAAGGGGCCGGGAACCTCGGGATCGGCTCCCTCGACCACGGGGTATCCCAGCCCCAGGATCGATCCCGGATCGAGCCCCAGCCAGGAAAGGATCTCCCCATCCGGATCGAAGATGATCTCCTGGCGGTGATCGCCGATGAGGAGGAAGGGACTCGACTCGTCCTCCAAGGTCTCGACATCGATATCCTCCTGGGTCATCCCCTCCACGGCGAAACGGACGAACGCGTAGGGTGCCTCCTCCCATTTGCGGAGTTCCTCCTCCACGAAGGGGAGGACCTCGATATCGCCGAGGCCACTCTCGCCGCCATCGACCACGAGGGAGATCGGCATCTCCTCCACGCTCCAGTAGTAGGCGCCGATCTTGCCGCCGACCCGCTCCGTGAGGATCACGTATGCTGCGGCCGGGAGGGGGCGAAGCGAGAGGAACGCAACCCCCATGAGGAGGAGGAAGCCGCTCCCCTGGCCCCGGATCGCCGAAACGCACCTCCGGCGACATCGTGTCATGGATATTCCTTCCTTCATTTCGTGGGATCCGCTGCGATCCACTGGGAGAGATGGTCGAAGAGCGTCTTGGGTCGTTCTGTGTCGGAAACTTCGATCGTTTCCCATCGGTTGCGTCGGGCCTCGCGCCGGAGCCGCCGGCCGGGATTGACGACGACCGGGCGCCCGAAGCGGCGCAGGGCGGGAAGATCGGAGTAGTTGTCCGTATAGAACGTGATCTCGGAGGGAGGAACCTTCCGCTTCCGGGCAAAGGCTTCGACGAGGGCGAGTTTCCCCTCTCCGAAGCAGAGCGGCTCCCGGACTTCTCCCGTGATCCGGCCCCGCTCGGAGACGATCAGTTCCGGCGCAAAGAAGGTCTCGACCTCCAGGAACGCGGCGAGGGGCTCGATGATGACGGCATGGGAACCGGAAGCGAGCACGATCTCCTCCCCACGGGCCCGGTGGAGGTAGAACCGGACGAGGACGTCCGGCGAGAGACGCCGGCGCAGATCGAAGGTGAAACAGCGTGTGGCCTCCAGCTGAAGGAGGCCAAGGGGCAATCCGCGGTAGAGCATCCCTCCCGCCCGGATCACGTCGGGGAACTCACAGCGTCCCCGCAGATAGTCGAGCATCCGACGGTAGAGGGGGAGGACCCGGCGCATCGGGATCCATCCCGTTCGAACGAGGTGCCGCACGAAGATCTCTCCGGCCGTCCCATGAATCAGCGTATTGTCCACGTCGAAGACCACGATGGCCATCTCGTCGTACCCTTCCCCGTGCCTGGCTCCTCCCCACGGGCGTTTCGCGTCTTGGGTCCCTGGAGGCCCGAAGCGAGGGCCCCCACCCCGGTTTCCCGGCTCGATGTCGGATTCGGCCGTTGGATCCATGGCTGCGATGCCGGGCGAGGGTATCGTTTCGACCTTTCGTCATTCTAGAGGGTCGGCCGGAGAATTGCAATCCGGCGAATCCGTCCCTCCAACGTTCCGGTGGAGAACCCTGGGGCGGTCCCCGTGGGTGGACCACCCCCTGCAACGATGGCATGGGGGCGGCGATCCAGGCGTGGAGGTTCGGGTTCCTCTTGTCACCCGGCGACCGATATGGTAGAGTGGCCCCCTTGGCAGAGATCCGACCGTAGAGATCCGAATCATATCGTCGACGCACCCATTCGTCTCATCTTCAGGGAGTCTCGCAGGATGATGAAGAAGCTGTGGATCGGTTGCGCAGGAATGTTCCTTCTCTTCTCGGCGCTTGCGCCCGCCTGCAAGGGGAAGGCGGGACTCGACACGGTACCGCCGAAGCGGGAGCCGAAACCGGTGGTGGGAACGCAGGAGGTGAAGGGAACTCCCATCGCCTACGTGGGTGATTCCGTCATTACGGTCGAACAGATCCAGAAGCGTCTCGACCGGGTTCCCCCGTACTACAAGGCGCGTTATGCCTCGAAGAAGGGGAAACGGGAGTTGCTCGACAACCTGATCGAACAGGAACTCCTCTATCGGAAGGGCCTCGAATACGGCTTCGACAAGGACGAAGCATTGCTCGAACGCCTCGAGACGATGAAGAAGAAGCTCGTCATTCAGCGTCTCATCCAGGATGTCGTGCAGAAGGATATCTCCGTCTCCGATGAAGAGGTCAAACGTTACTACGAGGAGCATCCGGACGAATTCAAGGTTCCGGAGAAGGTTCATGTGAGCATGATCCTCGTGCGGGTCGATCCCAATGCCGGAGAGGAGGAAGTGGCCAAAGCCCGGGCCAAGGCCGAAGATCTCCTCCGGCAGCTCAAAGAGGGGGCCGATTTCGCCGAGCTGGCCCGCAACCACTCCGACGATCCCTCTGCCCGACGGGGAGGAGATCTGCGGTGGGTCCACCGCGGGCGGATGCCCAAGGCATTCGAGGATGTCGCCTTCTCCCTCGAACCGGGCACGCTCAGTGACGTCTTCCAGACACCGCAGGGATTCCACATCATCCAGGTCCACGAGAAGACGCCGGAAGAGGTTCGCCCCTTCGATCGCGTCAAGCGTCTCATCTCCCGCAAGCTCCTCCAGGAGAAGAAGCGCAAGGCACTGGCGGAATTCAAGGAGCAGCTCCGCAAGCAGACGAAGATCGCCATCGAGGAGGAACGGCTCGACGACATCGTGGTCAGTTCCGCCCCTCCCCGCAGGACAGGGAACGATTCCGAGGAGGCACCGGTACGCAGACTCCAACTCACCCCAGAGGAGCAGGCCAAACTCCGGGAGAAGGCGCGAGAGCTGATGGAACGGCGGAAGAAGAAGCTCCTCGATGCCGCCGGTGCCCAAGGAACGCCAGAAGGAAAAGCTCCAAAGGAGGAGAAGGGCGACGATGGGGCCGGCGGCGAAGAATAGGGGGCAGCCCCTCCGGCAAGGGGGGAGACGAACCCCGCTGGTCCCCCTCTGCTTCTTCCTCCTCGTCTTCTCCTCCCCCCTCCAGGCGCAGAGTACCGCACCCTCGCCGGGGAAGGGGCTTCGCCCGGGAAGCTCCGCCAGTGAGGAACGAGGGGAAGAGGTGAACCTGCCCCCCCCCTCACAACGCAAGACGGTCGACCGGATCGTGGCGATCACGAACGACGAGATCATCACGCTCTACGATCTCATGCAGGCCGGCGCCCCGATCTTCGACCGGATCGCAGCCGAATACGAGGGAGCGGCGCGCGAAGCGAAGATGAAGGCCGCGATGTCCGATCTCCTCGACAAGATGATCGATTACAAGCTCATCGAGCAGCAGGCCCGCAAGATCGGCATCACCGTCGCAGAGAAGGAGATCGATCGCCAGCTCGAAGAACTCAAGAAGTCGCAGAACCTCACCCAGGAGCAGCTCGAGATGGCGTTGGCCCGGGATGGGATGACCCTGGCGGATTACCGCAAAGAGATCCGAACCCGCCTCCTCACCTCCCGCTACGTGGAGTATCTCGTCCGCCAGCGGGTCAAGATCACCGAGGAGAAGCTCCGGCAGTACTACACTCAGAATCTCGACCGGTTCCGTCAGTCCGGGGGGGGGGACGTCCGGATCGCGGACCTCTTCCTCCCCTACCCGCAGGGGGACGCGACGGGAAAGGAGGAGGTCATCGAAGAGGCCCGCAGAATCCGGCAGGAGATCGCAGCGGGACTCCCCTTCATGGAGGCGGTCCGCAAGTACTCCGAGGGCTACAACATCGCAGAGGGAGGCGACCTCGGCTTCCTCGAGCTCGATCAACTCCAGCCGGAGTTCCGGGAGGCGCTCGAAGGGTTGGAGCCTGGAGAGATCAGCGATCCGATCGAAACGGAACGCGGCCTCCACCTCCTCCAGTTGATCGAAGTCCGCAACGCCCCGATCCTCCCCTTCGAGCAGGTCAAGTCCCAGATCATGAGCGAACTCTACCAGAAAGAGTACCAGAAGATGCTCAGCAACCTCTCACAGGAACTTCGCGCAGCCGCCTTCGTGGAGAAGCGGCTCTGAAGGGCCGGCTGCCGGCTACGGCAAGGGAGGAGGAAACGCCGAAGGGGAGGGGACGATTGAGGGAGGAAGTTCGTCACGAAACAGAGGAACACCCCCACCGGATTCGCGTGGAGCACGAATTCCACGGAATGCGGCTCGACCGCTTCCTCCACGTCCGTCTTCCCTGGCACTCCCGCACGCGTATCCAGAAGCTGATCGAAGCGGGCAAGGTCCTCGACGGCACCGGGACGCCGATCAAGGCCGCCAAACGCGTCTCCAAGGGGATGACGATCGTGCTGCTGCGTCCGAAACCGAAGGAGGAGGATCTCCCCGAGATCCATCTCGATCCCCTCTTCGAGGATTCGTGGCTCCTTGCGATCGACAAACCTCCCAATCTCGCGGTCCATCCGAATGCCCGAGCCCTGCACCATACGGTCGTCTCCATCCTGAAGAAGCGCTATGACGTTCCGATCGACCTCGTCCACCGGCTCGACCGGGAGACGAGCGGCGTGCTCCTCCTCACGAAGGACAAGGGGGTCAACGCACGCCTCAAGGAGGACTTCGCGGCCCGCCGGATCGAGAAACGCTATCTGGCGATCACGCGCGGAGAACTGCGCATCGGAATGACGATCGATTTGCCGATGGGACCGGGAAACTTCAAGATCCGCGTCAAACAGGGCGTCTACGAGGATGCCCCTCTGGCTGCGGTCACGAAGATCTCCGTCAAGGAACGCTTCCCAGGCTATACCCTCGTCGAGGCGATCCCGAAGACGGGACGTCAGCATCAGATCCGCGTCCATCTCGACGCGGTCGGTCACCCGATCGTCGGAGACAAGATCTACGGCGTCGAGGAGGAACTCTTCCTTCGCTACATCGAGGGGGGGATCGAGGAGGTCCGAGAGGAACTCGAGATGGAGCGTCATGCGCTCCACGCCCACACCCTCGCCTTCGAACACCCCATCCTCCGCAAACGGATCGAGATCACGGCGCCCCTCCCGCCCGACATGAAACATTTTCTCGACAAACTCCGCGGAAAAGGTCGAAATACCCTGAGAAAGAAGAACGGTTTCGGTCAAAATTTTGATAATTGACAATTCAAGGGAAAGCATGCTAGAATAAGTTTTTCTACTTCATCTGGATGCTTCCGCGTGGCCGGAAGACCGGATTCCAAGGGATTGCAGGAGGTAGTCGTAATGTCGGACGTCGATCTGAGCATAGACATTCTGGGGATCCATTTCGAGAATCCCTTCGTGCTCGGTTCGGGCCCTCCCGGGACGAACGCGCACGTGATCTCCAAGAGCTTCGACCTGGGATGGGGGGGGTGCGTCATCAAGACGATCAGTCTCGATGCGAGCAAGGTGATCAACACGAATCCCCGGTACGCGAAGCTCAAATCCCTGGCCAGTGGTGAGGTGATCGGCTTCGAGAATATCGAGTTGATCTCCGACCGGCCCTTCGAGGTGTGGCTCCGGGAGATCCGGGAACTCAAGGAGCGCTATCCGAACAAGGTGCTGATCGCCTCGATCATGGAGGAGTACAACCGCGATGCCTGGCACGAAATCGTGGAACGGGTGCAGGAGTGCAATCCCGATGGATTCGAACTCAACCTCTCCTGCCCCCATGGCCTGCCGGAACGCCGGATGGGGATGGCCATGGGAGAGAACCCCGAGATCGTCGAGGAAGTCTGCGGCTGGGTGATGGAGGTGGCCAAAATTCCGGTATGGGCGAAGATGACGCCCAATGTCGGAGACATCACCCTTCCGGCGCGTGCCGCCGCTCGTGCCGGGGTGCAAGGAATCAGCCTCATCAACACGATCCTCTCCGTGATCGAGGTCGATCTCAAAACCCTGCGACCGCGCCCCACCGTCGAGGGCTACTCCGAGCCGGGCGGATACTCGGGACAGGCGGTCCGCCCGATCGCACTGCGGCAGGTGATGGAAGTGGCCCGTGCGCTTCCCGACGTGGCGATCTCCGGGATGGGGGGAATCTATACGGGCTACGACGCAGCCCAGTTCATGCTTCTCGGGGCCCACAACGTCCAGGTCTGCACCGGTGCGATGCTCCAGGGCTACAAGTGCATCGACAACCTCAAACGCGATCTGGCGGCCTTCATGAAGGACCACGGATTCACCCGCCTCACCGATTTCATCGGCAAGGCGCTCCCCTACTTCACGACCCACGCCGATCTCGTGGAACGCCAGAAGGCCGCCCGCATCGAGAAGGCGGGGCGCTCCAACCTCGATTCGGAGACGTGGAAGGGGGAGATCGAGAAGGAAACCGATGCGCTCACCTCGACATGAAGCGAACCCCCTACCCCAACCGAATCCGTCCATCAGCAGCGTAGCCTTTTCTCTTCAACCGCACTTTCGAGTGGTTCGTCAACCTACCCCAACCGAATCCGTCCATCAGCAGCGTAGCCCCATGAGCCGAGGCTGCCAGCCTGTCGGAAAGGCCGACGGGCGGAGCCTGGAACCCGAAACCCCTGCCTGCCGCGCAGGCAGGCACAACCCCCGCAATCGGATGGGGTGGCGGTAGGTTACGACCGGAGGAGATCCCCGGACAAGGAGGACGATCATGAAATTCCCTTATGGGATCTGCGATTTCCGTAGCATCATCGAGGATCGCTACTTCTATCTCGATCGGACGGCACACATCCGGAACCTGGAGGATGCGGGGCGCCATCTCCTCTTCCTGCGTCCGCGGCGCTTCGGCAAGAGCCTCCTCCTCTCGATGCTGGAGAACTACTACGACGTGGCGCGGGGAGCGGAGTTCGAGGCGATCTTCGGGGGGCTTTCGATCGCCAAGGAGCCCACCCCGCTGCACAACCGCTATTTCATCCTGAAATGGGATTTCTCGTGCGTCGATCCATACGGGAGCCTCACGGAGATCAAACGGTCGCTCTTCAATCACGTGAATGCTTCGATCGAAGCGTTCGCCAGAAGGTATTCCGAACTCCTCGAAGACGAGATCCGCGTAGCTTATGAAGACCCCTTCATTTCCTGGAAGTCGCTTCTGTCCGTTATCGCGCAAACTCCGTATAAGCTCTACCTGTTGATCGACGAGTATGACAACTTCGCCAACGAGGTGATGATGGGGGCATACGGGGAATATGGGACGTACAAGGACCTCGTGCAGCAGGACGGGCCGATGAAGACGCTCTTCAAGGCGGTGAAGGCAGCAACCGCCGGACAGGGATTGGAGCGGATCTTCATCACCGGGGTCTCGCCGATCGTGATGAGCGACATCACCAGCGGCTACAACATCGCCAAGGATATCCACTTCGAGTCCGCCTTCCACGACCTTTGCGGCTTCACCGAGGAGGAGATCGAAACGACGCTCGAGGCGATCATGGAGGAGGAGGGGTTGGGGAAGGATCGGGTGGCGGAAGCCCTCTCGATGATGCGGACCTACTACAACGGATATCGGTTCGCTCCGGAGAGGGCGCGGGCCGTTTACAACCCGACGCTGGCACTCTACTTCTTCGATCAGGTCGTCCGGCAGGGACGCTATCCCCGCAAGATGCTCGACGCGAACCTCGCCCCGGACGACACGAAACTCGAATACCTGGCCCGGGCGGCTTCCGGGCGCCAGGCGATCCTCGATCTCGTGCAGACGAACAGACCGCTGGAAGTCACGGACATCATCGACCGCTTCAAGCTGGAAGAGATGCTCGACAGCAACGAACAGGACGACGATTTCATCGGGTCGTTCCTCTACTACTTCGGGATGCTGACGCTGGGAGAAGAGGGCGGGCATCCCCTGAAACTGTGCCTGGTGATCCCCAATCTGGTGATCCGGGGGCTCTACGTGGAACGGATCCGGCGGATGCTCATGCCCACGGGGATCTTGCGGGACGAGGGGAAAGCCGCGGCGGAACGCCTCTACATGCAAGGAGAGATCGAACCCCTCTGCCGCTTCGTGGAGACAAAGCTCTTTGCCGTCTTCAAGAACCGGGACTACCGGTGGATGAACGAGTTCTCCCTGCGGATGGCGTTCCTCACGCTCCTTTACAACGACATCGGCTACATGCTCGACACAGAGGCACAGATCGGACGGGGATACGCGGATCTCGTGATGATCGTGCGCCCCGACATGCGGCGCTTCTCCCTGCCCGACATCGTGATCGAGTTCAAGTACGTGACCTTGAAGGAGGCCGGTATGACGGCCGAGACGGCTCGATCCCTCGAAGAAGGAGAGGTGCGTGCCCTCCCCGCAGTCGAGGAGGCCTTCTCGGCAGCCCGGAAACAACTCTCCCGCTACGCGCAAGGACTGCGCAACAAGTACGGGGAGACCCTGCGGCTTCGCACCTTTGCCGTCGTCTCCCTCGGCTTCGAGCGGATCGTGGGGGGAGAAGTGAGAAGGGAGTGAGAGAGGAGGGCGTGAGGGCGTGAGGAAGTGAGGGAGGAGGGAGGAGGGCGTGAGGGAGAAGAACGGCGTGCGCAGGGGTTCCTTCGGTGACGCTCTCACGGATCAACGGCTGGAGGGGATTCGGCTGGACGTTGGAGAGTCAGGGAATTTCGCCACTGAATCTGGAGAAGGAGGCATCAGGGATACGTGGCGGGAGCGATCGCGTAGAGCGACCGGAAGTTCCACCAGCGTCAGGCCCCCTTCCGCCATCGGCGCAGGGGGAGGAAGAGGAGGGGAAGGAGGAAAAGGACGGCCCCTCGACCAGCAGAACGCTGAGCGGTCAACGACGCGATCTCTCCACAGGCGCCGGGGTCGCAGCGATCTCCGATCGAGTCGCCATCGAGATCCTCCTGGTCCGGATTCGGAATCCGGAGACAGTTGTCACAATGATTCCCGACGCCGTCCCCATCACGGTCATCCTGCCCAGGGTTGGCGATTTCGGGGCAGTTGTCGCAGGCATCGCCAACACCGTCGCCGTCACGATCGGCCTGATCGGGATTGGCGGTTTCGGGGCAGTTGTCCTGCACGTCGGGCACTTCGTCCCCGTCGCAATCGACGAAGATCGAGGCCACGAAGAGATCGCTGTCTCCCGCGACATCGGTCTGGAAGGCATCCGGCGTCGTGGGGAAGGGAGAGGATGGGCCAGAAAGGGTGTCTCCCGCAAGGAGGAGCGTTCCATCCTCGGCCGTGACGATCCCGATCCCCGCTTCGTCCTCCCCCCCGCCAAGGAAGGTCGAGAAACGGAGGGTGGAGAGGGTCGGGGAAAGGATCGCGACGAAGACGTCCTGCCCCCCGGCCAGGGATTCCTGCAGGGGACACGCGACCGGAAAGTCAGGGGAATCCGTCATACCGGTGAGGCTGACACCCCCCCACCGATCGATCGTAAGGTCGAAAGCGGTCTCACGCCCCTCCCCACCGAGAAAGGTCGCGTAGAGGAGCCGATCCCCATCGGCCGAGATCGCGGAGACGAACGCCTCCCGTGATCCGGCGCCCTCCGCTTGGAAGGCATCCGGCGTCGTGGGGAAGGAGAAGTTCGGATCCGGCGTACCCGAATCGGAGAATCCGGTGACGTAGGCCACCCCTTCGGCGTTCACGGCAATCCCGTAGCCCTTCTCGTCGTTGACGCCGCCGAGATAGGTCGAGTAGCGAAGCGTCTTGCCATCGGCCAGGAAACTCGTGACGAAGAGGTCCTTCGTGGTATCGCACGGGATCTCCTCCTGCTTCTTCTGGGGCTGGTAGGCGTTCGGCGTCGTGGGGAAGTCGCAGGAGGCCGTAAATCCGGTGAGGAAGAAGTCGCCATCCCTGCCGACCGCGATGCTGCTCGCCTGTTCCTCCTGGGTGCCGCCGAGGAAGGAGGAGGAGAGGAGTTCCTCCTCTCCCTGATCGGCGCGGGAAAGGTCGAAGCGGGCGAAGAATGCTTCCCGGCTCTTCCCTCCCGAGTGCATCTCCTGGAAGGCATCGCGGATCGGGAAACAGCAGACCGGGGAACCGACGTCGTTCGTGCTCGTCGTCCACCCCGCGAGGTACACGAGGCCTTGCGGTCCCACCGCCACGTCCAAGCCCTCGTCCTTCCCGGCACCCCCGAAATAGGTCGCATACGTGATCTCGGCGTCATCGGGGGTGAAGTGGACGAGGAAAGCGTCTTCATCACTTGCGCGGTTCTCCTGGAATGCGTTCTGCGTGACCGGGAAATCGTCGGATGTCGTCTTTCCGGTCACGATGGCGCGGCCAGCCTCATCAAGGGTGACGCTGGTGATCTCATCCGAACGTTCCCCCCCGAGGAAGGTCGCGGCGAGGAGTTCGGAGCCGTCCCCGGAGAGCCGGGCGAGGAAGGCATCGGTACCTCCATAGGCCTCCTCGCTTCCCTCCGGGATGGGGAAGTCGGAAGAATCGCTTTTCCCCACGACGACGACGTTTCCATCCGGATCGAGCGCGATCCCGGTGACGAGGTCACCCTGCTCGCCGCCAAGGAGCGTGGAGAAACGCAGGTCGGTGCCGCTCGGAGAGATCTCGATCCCTCCCTGCCGGAAGCGAACCCCTTCCCCATCGGAAGGGATGAAGAAAAGGTGTGTCTCCCCGAGAACGATACGGAGGGAATCCTCCTCGGTCTCGATCGCCTTGCCCCCTGCGAAGGTGTCGAGGTGAAGCGAGGTCCCGGAGACCGCTTCGGCGATGTCGTCCGGGACGGGGGAGAAGCGCAGCCGCCATCCTTCTCCCGAAAGTTCGACCACGAGGTGCGCCGTCTCCTCGTCACCATAGCGGACGGCTTCGAAGCGAGGGACGTTCCGGACCCACCCCTCGGGATCCTTCCCAACGAGGTAGTGGAAGACCCCGGAGAGAGGGCGGATGCCACGCGGGCTTCCAAGGGCACGTTCAGACCATGAGAGGCGGATCCATCCCTGCTGCATGGGATCTCCGCGTCCCTCATCCGCATCTTCGCTCCAGGCCGATCCATGGCGGGGAACGATCAAGATTTCCCGGTCGAGGAGGAAGAGGGTGACGCCATGCCCCCGGGCGGCGAAGCGAACCTGAGGGGGAAACTGGCCCAGATTGGCCTCGAAGGCCGAGAGATGGCGGCCAATTGCCAAGGATGTGACGGCATGAGCGCCTGCCGCCTCCGCTCGAACGGCTTTCCCTCCCGGCAGGAGCGTGAGGAGGAACGCCGGAAGGAGGAACCAGATCTGCTGGCACGAGAAATTCATCAGTTTTCTCCTCTTTCCTGGGTACAGGACGATTTCGGCGATGAAACGCCGGGAAAATCCTCGACGAATGGAAACTTCGAGAGCGATCCCCGGCGATACGGCCGGAAGCGTCGTCTCTCCCGGGGGAAGTATCAGCAAAAGGGGTACCAGGGAGGAGGGCATCACGGAGAGAAGCGGAAATGCCGAGGGGATGGGAAGAAGCGCAGAGAGGGGGAGGACGAGGGGAGGCGTGAGGGGAGGGGAACTCGATGCGGCGGTCAACTTTCCTTTACCGGTTGCTCATTCCCAGTCACCACCGGGGCCGCCGTATGCGCCGATGTCGCTTCGGCTTCCGTCGGGATCGAGGA